>CAMYOI010000216.1:10162-19171 GCA_947259955.1 uncultured Gammaproteobacteria bacterium | reverse complement strand
ATGCGCTCGATGATGTCTATCAACCTGCGAATATTCGACGCGGTGTCGGTCAACACCAGGGTATTGGTCGGTGCATGGGCCGCGAAATGGCTGGTGGGCGGAAGCAGTGGCCGTAAAATCGGCAGCAGTTCCTGCACCGATGCATATTTGAGTCTGAGGACCTGCGTGAGTTGCTGATCCGTCGCTTCAACGGGCTCGGCGTATTCCGTGGGTGTTGGACTTTGTTTGACGATATTGGTCGGTATGATCTTGATCACGTCGCCGGAGGGTATCGACGCAAAGTTGTGCACCTCCAGAACAGACAGGAAAACGCTGTAGATCTCGTCGGCATCCAAAGGCCCTCCGGAAACCAGCGTCACCTTGCCCTTTACCCGCGGGTCGACGATAAAGTTTTTACCCGTCACCTCCGACACGGTGTTTATCAACGCCCGGATGTCGACGGACTGGAAGTTCAGTGTAATCTGTTCGCCACGCCCGGTGGTCTGGGTCTGGTCCGAGGTATCGGAGGTCTGGGCGCGCAGTTCCGCAGTGGGCAGGAGCAGCCCGGTAATGAGTACGGTCAGCGCCAGCGACATTGCAATGGAGTGGCGGCAGGTCACGCTGCTTTACCCCCGTTCCGGTCGAGATACCATTCGTACAACCGCCTCAATCCTTCTCGAAGCGGGGTCCGCGCCTGCCACCCTGTGGCATTGATGCGCGATGAATCAAGTAGTTTGCGCGGCGTGCCGTCCGGCATACGGCTGTCGAATTCGATCTGGCCCCGAAATCCGACGGTCTGTGCAACCAGCTCCGCAAGCTCCCGGATAGTCACCTCCTCCCCGGATCCCACGTTGACCATGCTGTGTCCGATGTTTCGCCGCATGCAGAAGAGACACGCTTCCGCCAGGTCATCCGACAGCAGGAATTCACGTCGGGGCATACCGGTTCCCCAAACCTTGACGACCTTCTCACTCGAATCACGGGCGTCGGAGAACTTGCGTATCAACGCGGCCAGGACATGCGACGAATCCGGATCGAAATTGTCATTGGGGCCGTAAAGGTTCGTAGGCATCAGCGTTAGATAGCCGGTACCGTGCTGTTTGTTGTACGCCTCCACCATTTTCAGTCCGGCAATCTTGGCAATTGCATAGGATTCATTCGTTGCTTCGAGCGGCCCCGTTAGCAGGTACTCCTCCTTGATCGGTTGCGGGCAGTCCCGCGGGTAAATACACGAGCTGCCCAGAAACATCAATCCTTTCACACCGTTCTGGTAGGCACTGTGGATGACGTTGGTCTGGATGACCAGATTCTGGTAGATGAACTCCGCTCCCCGCGTATTGTTGGCATGGATCCCACCAACCCGGGCCGCCGCAAGAATCACGTAGTCCACGCCATGGTGGTTGAACCACGCTTCGACCTGTTGCTGCCGGGTGAGATCGCATACGCTCCGCTTCGCTGTCAGGATGTTGTGGAATCCCTCTTTCTTCAGCAGGCGTACGATCGCGGACCCAACCATGCCCCTGTGGCCGGCAACAAAGATCGCGGCATTCAGGTTCATAAAGCTTCCCCTGGATCAAACATCTAGGTGTTCCATGACTATCTTTCTAACAGCATCCTGTTGCGCGGGCACGGTTACCGGTTTCGCACTCAATTCGATCGCGGTATCCGGATCCTTCAATCCATGCCCCGTCACCGTACAGACGATTATACTCCCGTTCTCGATCTTTCCCTGTTCAAGATCTCCGATCAGGCCCGCAATGGACGCTGCGGAGGCCGGTTCGCAAAAAACGCCTTCTTTCTCGGCGAGCAGTTTTTGCGTCTGTAGTATCTGTTCGTCCGTGACGCTGGAAAACCATCCGCCCGATTCCCGGCTCGCGGTCCAGGCGAACTCCCAGGATTGCGGGCGCCCAATCCTGATCGCCGTCGCCACCGTTTCCGGATGATCGATAAACTGGTTGGCGATGAATGGTGCGGCACCGGCCGCCTGGTAACCCACCAGCGTCGGTCTGTGTTCGATGGTCCGTTGCCTGGTGAGGCTGCAATGGCCGTTGCAGAAACCACACGCCGCGGTCGTTTCATCCCCGGCGTTCCGGGCACACTCGGTATAACCTATCCAGTGTGCCGTAATGTTTCCCGCATTACCCACAGGCAGGCAGTGGTAATCCGGCGCCCTGCCCAGCTCCTCCACGATTTCGAAAGCGATCGTTTTCTGGCCCTGCAATCGATATGGATTCACTGAATTCACCAGGGTCACCGGGGCGTTTTCGGCGAGTGACTTGACCAGCGCCATGCCGTGATCGAAGTTTCCCTGAATCTGGATGACTTTGGCGCCGTGCATCATGGCCTGTGCCAGCTTGCCGAGCGCTATTTTCCCCTCGGGTATGAGCACTAATGCCTTCAGTCCACCTCGCGCGGCATATGCCGCCGCGGAAGCGGAGGTATTCCCCGTAGACGCGCAAATGACCGCGCGGCTGCCTTGCTCGACGGCCTTGGTGACCGCCACTGTCATACCGCGGTCCTTGAAGGATCCGGTGGGATTTACTCCCTCGAACTTGACATAGATCTCGACATCCACGGCGAGCAGGCGGGAAATGTTTTGCAGTTTGATCAGGGGGGTAGCACCTTCGCCCAGACTCACGGCGTGAACGTCCGCGCTTAGCGGCAAACGGTCCCGATACTTGTCGATCAGGCCGGTGTAACGTACGCCATGGTTTTGGTTTGGTGTCATCCTATGTCGCCGAATAGCTCAGGTGTTCGACGCGTATCCGTTTCACCGCATCCATAATGGAAGGGAGTTCCTCGAGTTGGACAAGAGCCTGCATCATCCGCTGCTCTTTCGTTTCCTGTGTCAGGATAATGACCTGGGCGGTGTTTTTCTCGACGGGTTCTCTCTGCAGGATCGCTTCGATGCTGATATCCAGTTCACCAAATATGCGCGTCACGTCAGCGAGCACTCCCGGGCGGTCCAGTGCTTCCATACTCAAAAAATAGGCGGTTTCGAAGTCACCGGGCGAAACCACCGGGATATCGGAAATGGCATTGGCCTGAAATGCCAGGTGGGGAACGCGGTTGTTGGGATCCGTCGTCAGTGCCCTCACAACATCCACGATATCAGCGACAACGGAGGATGCCGTCGGTTCGGCGCCCGCGCCGGCGCCATAGTGCAGCGTCGGTCCGACGGCGTCGCCGTTGACAAGCACCGCGTTCATTACGCCTTCTACGTTGGCTATCAGTCTCCGCTCCGGAATCAGCGTGGGGTGCACGCGCAGCTCCACCCCGGTGGTGGTTCTTTTCGCAATACCCAGGTGCTTTATTCTGTACCCAAGCTCTTCGGCAAATCGGATGTCTTCTGTGGATATGTTTCGAATCCCCTCCGTATAAACCTTGTCAAATTGTAGCGGGATCCCAAATGCAATGGCCGCAAGTATGGTGAGTTTGTGCGCCGCATCGATTCCTTCTATATCGAATGTGGGATCTTCCTCCGCATAGCCCAGGTTTTGCGCTTGTCGCAACGCCTGATCGAAGCTATCTCCGTGATCCCGCATGCTGCTCAGAATGTAATTGCCGGTGCCATTGATGATCCCTGCCAGAGATTCGATACGGTTGCCGGCAAGCCCCTCGCGTATGGCTTTGATGATAGAAATGCCGCCGGCAACAGCCGCCTCGAATGCCACCACGACGCCATGCTGCTGTGCACAATCAAAAATTTCGTTGCCGTGTATGGCAATCAGGGCCTTGTTTGCCGTAACGACGTGCTTTCGATTCCTGATCGCCGCCATCACCAGTTCCTTGGCCGGAGATTCGCCGCCTATCAACTCCACGATCACATCGATGTCGGGGTTCTCCACCACCGATACCGCGTCCGTAGTCAGGTTCAACTCGCTGGTATCACAGTCCCTGCGCCGAGTCAGATTGCGTGCGCAAGCCGCTGCAATAGATATCTGTCTCCCCGCCCTTCGAGAGATCTCGTCCGCATTTCGGGTCAATACGTTCACCGTGCCGCATCCGACCGTACCAAGACCCAGTATCCCGATATGCGCCGGGCCCAAATTGCTTCTGTTGCTTTTGCGCGGAGCCGTTTCCTTGCAGGCGTGACGGTATGCCTGTTTTCGAACACCTGATATGTTTGCGCTGACAGGGCCATGATCTGGGTTGGGTTGTGTCTGGAGGGCGCATTAACAATCTGAAGTAATCGGATAGAGTGTTTTGTTCTAAGTTCTATTTGATTAAAGTCGTCTATCCGGGTAGAGTTTTTTCTGAAAAAATATGCGGAACTATCTGTATTGAAAGGAATCTTAGCCCCTGCTCAGGCCCGAAACAAGTCACACATTACGAGAAACTACGCCGGTGAAACTGCACCTGAACAAAGATGATGACGTCCTGCTGATCAGAGGCTATCTCGAGGACCAGATAACGATTGGAGACGACACCTATCGATCAAGCCTCATCATCAGCCCGAGGGAACTAATCGAAGAATGGCACCCCCGGACTCTCACCGATCTCTCGCAGGAAGATTTCGAACTGATGCTTCGAATGAACCCCGAGGTGGTTCTTCTAGGTACCGGCGGACGCATCAAATTTCCAAGCGGATCGATTACCCTGCCGCTGATACAACGTTCGGTAGGGCTCGAGGTCATGGATACTGCCGCGGCATGCAGAACCTACAATATTCTGGCAAACGAGGGCAGAAACGTGGTCGCGTGCCTGATAATTGAGGCCAGTGAGTCATCTGCCCAAATCGTCTGAGTGCCCGCCGGTGTTTTAGAAAGCCAATCCGCCTATCGGCAGGTCAGTTTATCAGCAGGCTGTCCAGGGAATATCCCCTGTGCTCCAGTAATTTCCTGAGCTTTGCGAGCGCTTCTACCTGTATCTGCCGCACTCGTTCCCGGGTCACACCGACGTCAACGCCAACCTGTTCCAGCGTTGAAACGTCCCTGCCGGCCAGCCCGAAACGCCGTTCAACCACTTCCCGCTGCTTTTCAGGCAGGCACTCGAGCCATTCCTCGATGTGTCGGTTAACTTTTTCGTTCTGGAGAATATCGGCGGGATCCGCGGCTTTGCCGTCCGGTATTGCCTCAAGGAGCGTCCTGTCCGGATCAGAATCGATCGGCGCGTCCACCGAAGAGATTCTTTCGTCCAACCCCAGCATACGCTTTACATCGTGCAGCGGGGCATCGACTTTATCCGCGATCTCTTCCGCCGTCGGTTCGTGATCGAGCTGCTGAGAGAGCACCTTCGCAGCGCGGTGGTAGACGTTGATTTCTTTGAGAATATGCACGGGCAGTCGAATGGTCCGGGTTTGGTTCATGATCGCCCTTTCGATGGTCTGTCGTATCCACCAGGTCGCGTAGGTGGAAAATCTGAAACCACGTTCCGGGTCGAATTTTTCCACCGCCCGTATCAGACCCAGATTGCCTTCCTCGATCAGATCCAGAAACGCCAATCCCCGATTGATATACCTGCGCGCGATCTTTACGACCAGGCGCAGGTTGCTCTCGATCATTCGACGCCGTGCACTGTCGTCACCCTTGACGCAGAGCCTACCGTAGTAGACTTCCTCTTCAGCGGTCAGTAGTGGATAAAAACCAATCTCACGCAAATATATTTGCGTTGCGTCGGCCTGTGCTGCTTTTGACCGACCGTCCGAACTTCCCTTTCCACGCGACTTTACTATTTGCTCTTGCATTTCAGACACCCCCTGCCATTTTAGTGTCGATCAAGGCCGAGCAGGCAAGTACTTTAGTGGATCAACCGGTTTCCCCCGCCGGCGAATTTCAAAATGCAGCTTCACGCGGTCGGTTCCGGTGTCACCCATCAGGGCAATCTGTTGCCCTGTGCTTACGCTTTGCCCGTCCTCCACCAACAACTTACTGTTGTGCGCATAGGCACTTAGAAAAACATCATCATGTTTTACTATAATAAGCTTACCGTAGCCTCGAAGTCCACTCCCCGCGTATACCACTTTGCCTGCGGCCGCGGCACGCACTCCATGGCCGCTGGACCCGCCAATATCGACACCTTTATTACTCCCACTCGCCGAATATCCTTTTAAAATCGGGCCTTTAACGGGCCATACCCAACTGTTCGCGCTTCCGGTAAACGGCTTGTCGTCGACCGCGGAGACCTCTTCTGTAACATTTGTTTTCAGTTCGTTGGAAGGTTTGGGCTTTGCGGGGGACACGTTTTTGCTCGAATTCTGCCGTGACGGGACCAACATCAGTCTTTGGCCCGGCCTGATGATATAGGGCGGATCGATGTCATTCCAGCGCGCCAGTGCCTGGTAGTCCGCCCCTGCATCCCAGGCAATACTGAATAGCGTATCGCCAGATTGCACGACGTGAGATTTTTTGTTTTCCGCATTGCGCCGATAGCTGGTGTTCGGCAAATCCGTCTTGCTAACCGACGATCGGTCGGTGACGGGCACTCGGGGATTGCCGGCGCAGCCGACCGCCAGTGCGCCAAGCGCCAACGCGCAGACCAATCGTATGATCACTTGAGGACGCTCCAGACCACCAGCACCGCTACGATCAGGGCAACGGTCAGCCACCCGATCACGTCGATCCTTCGCTTCAAAAATTCCGCAAATTTTTCTCCACCCCAGTAGATCAAACCGGCTACCAGAAAAAACCTGGCGCCTCGTCCGATGGCGGACGCCAGGAGGAACGGCAGCAGCGCCAGTGATAATACACCCGATGTCACCGTAAAGAGTTTGTAAGGGATCGGGGAGAAACCGGCAATAAACACCACCCATACCCCGTACTCATCGAACCAGCCTTTTGCGATGTCGAATTTTTCCTGGGCGTTGTACAACTCGATCAAAGGCTGCCCAAGTTCGTCGAATAGAAAATACCCGATGAAGTAACCCAATACTCCCCCGAGGACGGACGTAATCGTGGTGAGCGAAGCAAAATACCATGCCTTGCCTGGCTTGCTGAGCGACATCGGCGCCAGCATGACGTCCGGTGGGATCGGGAAAAACGACGATTCGGCAAAACTGAGCATTCCCAGATACCAAGGCGCATGTCGATGTGCCGCCCAACTCAGAACTTTTTCATAAAGTGGAGAAAAAAGCTTCACATCCAGTTAACCTGATATTGTCAGGTGGTTCCCGCCACCAGGGGTACGAAGTGGACCGAATCCATTTCTTTTTTCTCGAATCCTTCCGGTGTCCGTATGATTTTGAATAGCTTCTGCTCGCCGCTCTCCCCGACCGGCAGGATGATACGGCCACCGATTGCCAATTGATCCAGCAGCTTCTGTGGAATTTGCCTGGGGGCGGCCGCTGCCAGTATTGCGTCATACGGCGCATTTTCCGACCAGCCCTCGAAGCCGTCGCCGTAGCGGAATCTGACGTTTCGCAATCCGAAATCGAACGTGCGCCTGCGTGACAGGCGGTGCAGTTCCAGGATGCGCTCCACCGAGTACACCTCCTCGACCAGGCAGGCCAGAATCGCGGTTTGGTATCCACACCCGGTCCCGATCTCGAGCACCCGTTCGGGCACCCCTTCTTCCAGCATCGCCTGCGTCATCAATGCGACCACATAGGGCTGTGAGATAGTTTGACCGTACCCTATCGGCAAAGCTATGTCTTCATATGCTCGGCTCGCCAGTGCCTCGTCAACAAAAAGATGGCGTGGCACGGATTCCATGGCCAGCAACACGGATTCGTCGTGGATTCCACCGCCTCTCAACCGCTCCAGCAGTCGTTTGCGAGTGCGTTCCGAGGTCATGCCCACGCCCTTGCCTATACGTCGCGATAACCGCTTCACCGCGTCAACTCCCGCAGCCAGTTACCGAGCCCAGTCAGACTTTCTCTGCGCGTAAGGTCGACTTTCAGGGGCGTAACGGACACTGCATGATTTCGCACCGCATGAAAGTCCGTTCCCTGCCCGGCATCCTGCTCCGGGCCCGGCGGTCCCACCCAGTAGATGGGTTCACCAACCGGGTCATGGCTTTTGACCGCAGGCTCTGATTTGTGGCGATAACCAAGTCGGGTGGCGCCGTACCCGGTGAGTTGGTCATAAGCAACATCGGGGACGTTGACGTTTAGAATGGTGTCAGCGGGCAGCGGATTCGACAGCATCCCTCCGATAATACGCCGCACCACATTTGACGCCGTGTCCAGGTGGTTCATTCTGAAACCTGCACACGATACCGCGACCGCAGGGTAGCCGAGAAACCGGCCCTCCATAGCGGCGGCAACCGTGCCGGAATACAAAATATCATCGCCGAGATTCGGCCCCCTGTTTATTCCGGCGATGACCATATCCGGCTCATTGTCCATTACTCCGGTTATGCCCAGATGAACGCAATCCGTTGGGGTGCCGTCAACATAGTAAAAGCCGTTGTCGGCGCACCTGATGCGCAACGGTCGACTGAGCGTCAATGAATTACTGGCTCCGCTGCGGTCCCTGTCAGGTGCCACCACGGTGACTTCGCCCAGCTTTTTCAAGGCCTCCGCCAGCGCACTCAGTCCCGGTGACAAATAACCGTCATCGTTGCTTAACAGGAACCGCATGCTAATCCTCGAATGCTCTCACTGCGCATGGCCACTTTCACCCCCAGGCCGGAGACCTTCGTATAATTATTTAACATGTAATTGCTTCATATCATGGCAAAGCGTAGCATCTGCTTCGGAGCGCCGAATGCAAGCTAAAATCGACTCCGTCTGGCATGGCTTGCGCTCCTGACGCAACTTCAGGTGGTTTTGCCGAGCAAAATCCTAGCCTGCACCGAACGGGGGCGAACTATGAAATTCAGCGACTTTAGAGTCAAGGCATTTAGACCAAAATCTCAAAAGTACACCATATTGGAGGAAGATAACGCTGCGTGTTCTGTTACTCACCGCGGCAGGCGCGGATTTTTGACATTCCCCTATAACGCGCAGGCGAATTGCGCTAGCCCGCATTTCTCACCAGGCAGCAGTGGAAACTAGTGTACCCCGTCGTAAATTCTGTGACATTCAGAGCCCCCCAAAAACACGGGGACAAGGCGCGCCTCGCAGGCAATATCCAGATATTGGCCAGAGGG
>CAMYOI010000216.1:0-10080 GCA_947259955.1 uncultured Gammaproteobacteria bacterium | reverse complement strand
TCCGCTCCCATTAGCTCGCTAGTGCTTCGCGAATGCGCCTTGAATTCGGATGCTTGTCGCTTCGCTGAATGTCGCAGAATTTACGACGGGGTACACTAGCGCCCGTCCACACCACCTGTAGCCGGCATCGCGGCTTCATCATCATTTCCGCTCAGATGCGTCTTCAGCTTCTGTATGAATCCTTGCGGCTGCGGCTCGGGTGCGACCTCAGGCACTTCACTCGTGACCTCGGCCAGCACCACCACCGCGCCTCGCTCCTGTAACGCCAGTAGGCCCTGATGCCCCGGTTGTACTCTGAGGCCGCGCGCAATGTAGCGGCGCGCCTCTTCATCCGACTTGAGTTCGAATGCGTCCTCGGCCAGCTCGATATAGCGCTCCACGATTCTGTCCATCCCCGCCGACGCCTCTGCGCTGGCGGGGTCGACCTCGAGGATCTTCTTGTAATAGTAAAAAGCACTGTCGTCGCCTGGAATCGACAGGCGATCCTGTTCGAGAGCCAACTTTGCCGCCGACAAAAGTTCTGGAACCGTCTCCTGTCCCGGCTCCGCTGAACCGGGGGGGTCCTCGGACACCTGGTTCGGCTCGGCCAAGGTGGCGGGGACAGATGCGCTATCGATGGCCGACATCGTCGAGTCCGCATCACCGCCCCGCGGTGTCGCTGCGGAAGTAACGACTTCGTCACTCGGTTGCAGCAATACATATTGCATTTCGCGGTTGTCGGAGTCGACGCTCGTCAGTGCATCAAATCCTTGCTGCCAGGGCAGAGTCGAATCCAAACTGATCTCCACGCTGGGCGCGAATCGATGCGCGCCCGATTCGCCATCTGCCTCGTCACTTCTGTTTCGATCGCCCGAGCTCGCAGTTACAGCCACGGTATCGTGGTTCGACTGCGCGTCAGCGGCCAAATCTTTCCATACCACCACGGGATCCCCATCGGGGGTCTCGTAGACCGTGATCGGCTGCTCCATGAGACCTCTAATCATGCTTTTCCCGAAAAGGACACCGCCGAAATCCGTAACCACCCTCACATAGTCGCCTTCCGCTACGTCTACAAAGCGATAGATACCCTCGCTGTCCGTTACGCTGGAGGCGACAGCTTCGCCGCTTAGATCCCGCAACTCGACGGTGACATCGGGGATACCGGTTTCGATGCTCGTTTCGTTGGCACCGTCCGGTTCGAGATCGTAAGATACCTTGGCGCTGATAACAGCCCCCGCGTCCGGAGCCATCGCTGCGGCGACCGCAGCCGCAAACGGGTCTCCACCAGAGTAGTCTGCTGTTTGCAGATACGACGCTACCCATTGGTCCACGGGGTGTTGTTCCGTTACAGAACTGCTCCGCCGGTCTGAGATAGCCAGTTCCCCTCCATTGTGTTCATTCGATTCATCCGCAGTGGGGTGGCGTTCGAGTTCTTCCGTCAACGATTCCTCCTGCCCCACGAGCGTGTCGGCAGGATCTGCGGCATCACGCCAGGTTTTCGTCCCAACAAACCAGAGCGCCACAGTGCATAGGATCAGCGCTGCCGCCACGGCGGGTGCGGTACGCCTGGTCTCGAGCTGCAGGAACTGCGTCCGCACCAGACCACGACCCCGCGACACGAATGCGCCACCGGACGCGAACATTTTCTGCGACCATTGTTTATCGCGAAGGAAATTCGCACCGCGCGACACGCTTTCACGAAACCCTTTGTCGAGGCGGGAGGCGTACGCTGCGAGATCTAGCCGTTGCCATAGCTGACCCCCTCTTTTGACGGCGAAAAACCATGCCACCCGCAACAAGCGCAAGACCCGCAACCTGTCCTTGATACGTCTTCTGGTTCGACTTGGTCTCTGCCGAGGCCGTGGGCTCTCGACATACTCGTGCATGAACTGGGACTTGGCTTGAACATCGAAATCCGAATAGACCGGGGCATACACCATGTCACGTTGCTGCGGGTGGCGGGAACGACCGGCGCAAGGTTCCGCGGGCATTCGCAGTTGGCGGGTTTCCTCTTCCGCTGACGCCTTGACTGCCAGATCGTCAAACCCCTCGGATGCGCAGCCGGCAGCGGAGGTCTCGGTTAGCGCGAGGCCTTTGTTTTCAAACTGCTCTTGACACAAGGGCGAGAGCTGCTCATCGTCCAGCTCTTCAACGATAGCCATGACGTCCTCCTGGCCGAGAACGTGCTTCTCCTCCGAGTCGCCGCGTAACATCAAGCGGCTGCAGATCTTGTTGATGTGCCTTGGTAATCCTCCGCTGTGAAAATGTATGGACGAAATCGCCTCGCCGCTTATTAGTGGAACGCCCTTCCAGTTCGCGCACCGCAGACGATGTTCGATGAAATCTCTGGTTTCCTCCATACTGAGATTCTCGAGATGGCACGCGGATAGAACCCGCTGCTGAAATTGTTCCAGAACCGGCGTGTCCAGAATACGCAGGAGACCTTCCTGGCCGATCAGGAACATCTGGAGCAGCGGTCTTCTCTGTGATTGCAGGTCTGCCAGCAGCCGCAATTCCTCAAGCGCTGTGTCGGAAAGACCATGCGCTTCATCGATGAGGAGTAACACTCTGCGGTTATTTCTGCACTGACCGATCAGATATTGCTCGAGCCGGTGGATGAGTGTGAATCTGTCGGAGGTTTCCGAGTCGACGCCGAATGAATAAGCCACGGAACGAAGCAGGTCCATGGCGTCGAGCTTGGTACCGATCAGCTTGCGACTCATGAAAGTCATGGATTTGCTGTATTTGATGTCTTCGAAGTGGTTGAGTTCTTCGATCAGAGCTTCGATCAAAGTCGTCTTGCCGGTTCCCGGCTTCCCCGTCACGATGGTAAAGCCTTCGCCGACCTGCAGCGCATAATGCAAGTACGCCCACGCTTTGGCATAAGCCTGATGATGAAAACAGAAACGGGGGTAACAGAAACGGGGGTCCGGCGTGAGCCTGAACGGATCGGCACTCAGGTGATAGAAGGTCTGGTACATGTCATTCAGATCCTGCTTGTGCGAAAATCTGGGCCGGCTTCGGTTTGCTGACAACAAATACAGTAAAAACCGAGTGTTAAAGCAACTTTTTCAGCTAAAAGCTACGCTTTTTACAAGGTCCCGTCAACTACCTGAAACACGTCCCGGCAGTTGACCGATGGGCCGTCTACATCCCCACGACCCACAGGCCATGACTGCCGGAACCTACAAGGTTTAGGCGGGGCGCCACTACTTCTGAGCATTTCGAAATCCTCGGATAGGCTCCTAGCCCACCGCCAAGGGCAAAAAAAATAGTCGACGGGCGGTCCCCCCGGGCCGGCTCTTCTTACCCATTAACCGCAGGTTTGGAGACGAGGTGCCCCGTTGCGGGCAAATGGGATGTTATACAAGTGGTGGTGCTCCGGCCCGCGTAAGAGACAAATTCAGGGGGCGCTCGGCCAAAGGAGGATTGGTTATTTCTGGTCGGGGCGAGAGGATTTGAACCTCCGACCACCTGAACCCCATTCAGGTGCGCTACCAGGCTGCGCTACGCCCCGATATACAGTATCCGCGCTGACCGAAAGAGATCGGCTTCTTCCGTCGAGTCCGTGGTGCCGCAGATCATATCAAAACACCAGTCCAAGCGTACAGCGAAGCGGGCAAATTAGACTGGAATATGCGGGTTAAAGCGCAGGATCGTGTTCTACTGGCTCTCCGCCTGTTTATCGAGTTTCTCCTGGTATTGCTGCAAAGTGTCCTGGACCTGCTGCTCGACCTGCTCCGCGGTGCCTTTACGTTGCGGGTCGGCCGGCACGTGCTCTTCGACACTTCGGACATTGAGGTAACCCACGAAAACCACGCCCAACACCAAAACCAGAAGAGAAATGCCGCGCATCAGTTGGCGATCATGATCGGTTTATGTTTTCGGGATTAAATTTGCAGAAGTACCAGATGTGCATTCGAACAAGGTAATATTCAGTCTTTAAGGATGGACACAATCTCATCGATCTCCCGGATCAGGTCGGAAACGATCTCGGTACGATAATCAGACACCAGCGGCTTGCCATCGACCTCGCTGTCGTGGTCCAGCTTGTTTCGTGCGCCGCTGATGGTGAAACCGTCAACATAAAGAAGCGTTCGTATCTGCCGGATCAGCTGCACCTCGTGACGCTGATAGTATCGCCTGTTGCCGCGCCGCTTGACCGGTTTGAGTTGGGGGAACTCCTGCTCCCAGTACCGCAACACGTGCGGTTTGACAGCGCAGAGCTCGCTTACTTCTCCGATAGTGAAATAGCGTTTGCTGGGTATCGGTGGCAGGTCAATATTTTCACCGGGATCTAGCACGTATTCGTATCTCTTTATGCCTGTCTTTATTCTTCATGTTTTAACGTGTTCTTCCTGAGCATATCCGCGTTCGCAGCGACCCGGTCTTTCAATTTCTGGCTCGCTTTGAACGTTACAACCCGCCTCGCCGTTATTGGGATTTCCTCACCGGTTTTAGGATTCCTTCCCGGTCGCGGGTTTTTTTCCCGCACCCCAAAGTTGCCGAAACCGGACAACTTGACTGATTCCCCCGTTTCAAGAGCAATCCGGATTTTCTCGAAGAACGCTTCAACGAACTCTTTTGCCTCGCGCTTGTTCAGCCCTAACTCATTAAACAGTGTGGTCGCGAGGTCTGCCTTAGTTACCGCCAAAACCAGTACCCCGTTATTCTATGTTCTCAGTTCTGCGCCATAATGATCATGCAGCTCACGTAGCGTTCGGTCGATTATTGATTCGACATCGCTATCTGTAAGAGTGCGCGAAGATGCCTGTAAGGTCAAGCTAAACGCCATGCTTTTTCTCTTGGAATCAATATCTTCGCGACGATACACGTCAAATAACTCGAGGTTTATCAGGTATTCGCCTGAGGTAGTTGATATCAAATCGAGCAGTTCACCGGCTGAAACGGCTTCATCGACCCATACCGCCAGATCACGTCGAATGGCCGGAAATCTGGAGATTCCGGCGTATTCCGGCATTTTTTGACGGGTAAGCGCAGAAAGCTCTATCTCGAACAGGTAAACCGGCTGCGGCAGTTCCAGGGCTCGCTGGTGTTCGGGGTGCAGTCGGCCAAGATATCCGATCTCGGAGGATTCTTTCCGGATCACCGCCGCCTGACCCGGATGCAGTCCCGGATGATGTTCAGTTCTTTGGAAACTAAATCGGTCCGACAACTGGGTGAGCGCAAACAGCGCTTCTAGATCGGACTTGACATCGAAAAAATCCATACCTCGCTCGCGGCATCCCCATTGTTCAGTCCAGACCGTGCCCGTGGCGACGCCGCTGATACGCTCTTTCTCGACGATTTCACCCACCGTCCCGTGGAAGGTCTTGCCGACTTCGAACAGGCGTATCCGGCGATGCTGCCGGTTGATGTTGTCGATCATCACCTGCAGCAGGCCCGGCCACAAACTGCTGCGCATGACCGAGAGATTCGAAGCAAGCGGATTTTTCAGATCGATTTCCTGCTCTTCTGGCGACAGTCGATGTTGTAAAATCGGATCGACGAAGCTGTAGGTGATGACTTCCCGATAGTCACGATCGACCAGCACCGATTTCACGCGATCCGAAGCGACGTTTGTGTCGCTTGCATCGATGCGGTCGACCCTCATCGTGGGCACGCTTGCCGGCAGCCGGTCGTAACCTCTTACCCGTGCGATTTCCTCGATCAGGTCACATTCGATTGTGATGTCGAAGCGGTAGGAAGGCGGCTCGACGTGCCACCCCGTTGCCGAGCCCGTGATCTGCGACCCCACCCGGCTCAATATTGCTTCGATATCATGCCGGGGGATATCCACACCAATCAGGCGATTGACACGCTGGTGACGAACCGCGACCGGCTTAGGATCAGGTAGAAACCGGTTGTCCACGGCCTCGATCACCGGCCCGGGCATGCCCCCGGTGATTTTTTGCAGCAGGGCGGTAGCGTAATTTGTGGCTATACGAGGGAGCGCAGGGTCCACGCCGCGCTCGAAGCGGTGAGAAGCGTCGGTGTGCAGGGCATATCGCCTGGCGTGGCCGGATATTGCCTGCGGTGCGAAGAACGCGGCTTCTAGCACGATCGATTTTGAATCGACCGATATGGCCGAGTATTCCCCGCCCATGATGCCTGCGATCGCAACTGCGCCGCCGGCGTCGGCTATGACCAGGATATTCGTGTCCAGCGTATGGACCGATCCGTCGAGAAGTTTGATCGACTCGCCTTCTCTTGCCTGACGGACCAGGATCCGTTCGTTCAGCCGATCCTTGTCGAACGCGTGCATGGGCTGGCCGATCTCCAGCATCACATAGTTGGTCACGTCGACCACAGCGCTGACCGGCCGCACACCGCAGCGGCGCAGACGCTCGGACATCCAGCTGGGTGTCCTCGCTTTGGCGTCTATTCCATCGATTACCCGGCCGACGTAACGAGGACAACGCTCCGGGCTGTCCAACTTGATTGGGATGCCGGCGTCACTCTCCGGCTCGATGATCGGAAGCGCAGGGTGATTCAGCGCGGATCCCGTCAACACGGAGAGTTCGCGTGCGACGCCCAGCATACTGAGGCAATCTCCCCGATTCGCAGTCAATTCGATTTCAATGATCGAATCACCCAGTGACAGGCAGTCATGAAGTGATTGGCCCGGCCGGGCATTATCATCCAGTTCGAGCAAGCCGTCCGCCTCATCACCCAGGTCGAGTTCCCGCGCGGAGCACAACATGCCCAAAGAATCGATCCCTCGAATCGTCGCCAGCTCCACCAACCGATCGCCCGGAAGCTCGGCACCGGGCAGAGCCAGTGGGGCAAAAAGACCGGCCCTGGCATTCGGGGCACCACAAACGATGCCGACCGGATGACTGCCGCCCGTATCGACCTGGCACAAGCGCAACCTGTCCGAATCGGGATGATGTTCCACCGATACGATGCGACCGACAATAACATTATCAAGCTGCGGACCCGCCGGGTGAACCGCATCCACCTCCAGCCCGCCCATATTTAAAATTCTTACCAGTTCCGTCGTGTCGACATCTAGATCTATCCACTCGCGCAGCCAGTTTTCACTGATTATCATTGTCGGGAGTTTAGAATTGCCGCAGGAATGACAGGTCGTTTTCGAAAAACAAGCGCAGATCATCGACGCCGTAGCGCAGCATGGTCAGCCTTTCGACTCCCAGACCGAATGCAAATCCGGTGTAGCGTTCGGGGTCGATATCGACGTTCCGGTATACCTGCGGATGAACCATGCCGCAGCCGAGCACTTCCAGCCAACCCGTCCTTTTGCATACACGGCAGCCTTTGCCCGAACAGAACACACAGCTGATATCGACTTCCGCCGAAGGTTCCGTAAATGGAAAGTAGGATGGTCGCAGACGGACGTTCAGATCGGTCTCGAAAAACGCACGCAGAAACGTGATCAATACGCCCTTTAGATCTGCGAAGCTGATGTTTTCGTCTACCGCCAGCCCCTCGATCTGGTGAAACATGGGCGTGTGGGTCTGATCGGAGTCGCATCGATAAACCCGCCCCGGTGCGATGACCCGGATCGGGGGCTTGTGGTCGCGCATATATCGGATCTGGACCGGCGAGGTGTGGGTTCGCAGCAGCGTACTTTCGGCAACGTAAAACGTGTCGTGCATTGCCCGGGCCGGGTGGTTTGGAGGGATATTCAGCGCTTCGAAGTTGTGGAAGTCATCCTCGATTTCCGGGCCGTCCGCGACCTCGAAACCCATTTTTCCGAAAATGTCGATCAGTCGGTTCATCGTCCTGCTCAATGGATGAAGGCCTCCCATGCGGCTGCCCCGGCCCGGCAAGGTCTCGTCAATCCGCTCGTCGCGCAGCTGCTGTGAAATGGACTTGTCGGACAGTAGGCTTCGGCGCTCATCGATTAGTGCCTCAACGGTTTTCTTCGCATCGTTGACCGCATGCCCGAATACCGGGCGCTGATCGGGCGGCAGGGACCCGACACGCTTGAGCTGCTGTGTTAGCAATCCTTTTTTGCCGACGTAGGCAACGCGCAGCCTTTCGAGATCCGTGATTTTCTCGGTGCCGCCGAGTTCGTTACGGATCTTGTCCACAAGATTTTCCAGCTCCTGTGTAGGGAGATTGCTCATTGAATTACTAACGGGACACAAGGGGAGGCATTTGCCTCCCCTTCGAGTTCAAGATGGACTGCCAGTCAACTGGCCAGGGCCGCCTTGGCCTGATCGGCCAACTGTTCGAACGCCTTGCTGTCGTTGACGGCAATATCGGCCAGAATTTTCCGGTCGAGGCCAATATTCGCCTTAGTCAGTCCGTTGATGAAGCGGCTGTAGCTCAGGCCATGCATTCTGGCGGCGGCGTTGATGCGCATGATCCACAGCGCGCGGAACTGGCGTTTCCTCTGACGCCTATCGCGGTAGGCATATTGCTCCGCCCTATTTACCGCCTGATTCGCAACCCGAAACACATTTTTTCGACGGCCACGATAGCCTTTTGCCCGATCCAGGACCTTGCGATGACGTGCACGTGCGGTAACGCCTCTTTTAACCCTCGGCATGTTCCATCACTCCTCTAACTGTACGGCAGCATTCGACGCACGAGTGCGGCATCGGCGCTGTGCACCATGGACTGCGCGCGCAAGTGTCGCTTGCGTTTGGTCGATTTCTTGGTCAGGATGTGGCTCATATGCGATGACGAGCGTTTGAAACCGCCGCTCGCGGTTCTCTTGAACCGTTTCGCTGCACCCCGGTTTGTCTTGATTTTAGGCATACTGCCTCCCGATGTTGATCACTTCGATTAGAACCTGACTCAAAATGCGTCTCGCTCACCAGTGTGGCGTTGCGGACCGCTCTGCGGTGCTCATTTACTGTGTGTAAACTCCACTGCTCGACCATCCCGTGCCTTGCCCTGGCAATCGATCCACTATTTTTGATGCGGGTTTCAGTTATGTTTTCGACAGATGTTTTTGAGGCAATCTGTCTTGGCCTTCAATCCTGCGCTTCTGTTTCTATTTACGCTTGGGACTGATAATCATCACCATCTGGCGACCTTCCATTTTAGGATACTGCTCAACAGCACCATACTCCTTGAGGTCTTCTTCCACTCTAATCAGCAATTCCCTGCCCAGCTCCTGGTGTGCCATCTCCCTGCCGCGAAAGCGGAGAGTGACCTTCGCCTTGTCTCCGTTCTCCAGGAACTTCTTAAGATTCCTGATTTTCACGCCGTAGTCGCCGATATCCGTACCAGGACGAAATTTCACCTCCTTGACCTGCATTTGTTTCTGCCGCTTCCTTGCCACGGATTTCCGCTTGCTGTCCTGATAACGATATTTACCGTAGTCCAACATGCGACAGACGGGCGGACTGGCATTGGGCGAAATTTCCACCAGATCGATCCCTTCTCCCTCGGCAAGCTTAAGGGCTTCTTGCGACGATACCAGCCCTAGCTGCTCTCCTTCCGTGTTGATCAATCGCACCATGGGTGCGGTGATCTCTTCATTTACTCTTAGCGGCTTTTCAGTCGTAATAATCCAGTTCCTCCCGAAATATTTTCAGCATGCGCCCTTAATAAAGTTTGCCAAAGCGCGCGGATTTTAATGCGCACGATCACGTTTCTCAAGCGAATATTGGCTGAATTCACTGATTTTGCTGGCTTTTATTGCCGGAAGTCGTCGAATCAGGTGGTAGGCGCGAGTGGGATCGAACCACCGACCACTACCATGTCAAGGTAGTGCTCTACCACTGAGCTACGCGCCTATAGCGGAATCCCGCAACATATCATACCTGTTGCAATTCGTTCAATTTATCCAATATTGCGCTGCTCCTCGTCTGCGTTCATCCGGCTTTTCGACTGGTTTGAACCCCAGGCTCCAGCTCGAAATGCTGTTTCCTGATCGTCGCTATCCTGTCCCTGATAGCAGCCGCCTCCTCGAACTCGAGGTTGTGGGCGTGCTCGTGCATGGTCTTTTCCAGCCGCTCAATCTCACGGCCCAGTTCCCGGGCACTCATGGCCGCGTACTCCCCGGCGAATTCGGCGGCCGCCAGCGAGCGCTGTTCTTCACGCACCGCGGCGCTGACCCGGCCCCGCCGCGCGGGATCCGATACGCCCTCGATGATATCCCTGATGGCCTTCTGAACACTC
>CAMYOI010000215.1:6773-9861 GCA_947259955.1 uncultured Gammaproteobacteria bacterium | reverse complement strand
ATCCAACCAGCGAGTCAGCGCCGGGCTCGGGTTTCCTCGATCCCAGGGCGTGACGTCGTGCTCGTAACGAACTTCCCAGAATTGCCGTGCATCTGACTCGGTCAGGGGCGTGGCGGCATGCCATTTGAATGTCGTCATTAGTGAAGTGGCCTGAAACAAATCTTAAACAGTCCCTAATGTAGCACGGGGAATACCATTCTCTATTCGAGCGCCGGGATAGGCCGACCCCGATGACAAACTGACCTTTTGACCAATCTATCCAAATCGGTGTATTTATAAGGTTAGATCAAAGGGATAGAAAACAAGCACGGCCGGTCTGGTGCAATATGTGGGCTAGTCGTGAAATAACCGCTGCTGAACGGGGCCCAGATATGCCGCGGTCTGGGTCAGAATCTGGAACAGGTAGTTCTCCCTTTTGTAAAATCCTTCGGTATGAAAGGACTCCTCGAGGCGGAAATACTCGTAGTCGAGATGGTGTCCTATTTCATGAAGCAGCGTTCGCAGATAGGTCTTGAACGCAACGACCTGTTTGCGCTTTGCTGTCCGCATCCATACCGTAATCTGCGCCAAAACCGGGGGTTCCGCCGGTTCGTACAATCCGTGCAGTTCACCCCGGTCGTCGCTGGGACGGCACGCGAGCACCTTGACGACTATTTTGGGGATCCCAAGCTGCCCGCTGATAAGAGCCGCGAGCTGCTCCGAACCTTGTTGTACGGCTTCGCGGCTTTCCGTTTCCAGTCCTCGTTCAATATTTTCGACCTCGACCCGCATTTGTCCGGGATCCGATAACGCAACTTCCGACATCTCATCACTTCGCCGGTAGATGGACTGTTGCCTCCGGCTCAAGCGATGATAGTAATTGAAGGGCACTACAGGGACTCCAAAAACAGTTTAAGTCCGTTAGTGTACTCCCGGCCCGTAACCAAAAATCCATCGTTGTGGCCGCCGCGGATTTCGAGGAACGCTTTTCTGCCGGGCAGGGCATCATACAGTTCAGCGCCCAGTTCGAATGGAACGATTTCGTCCTGAACACTGTGCACCATCAAAACCGGAACGGCGATATCCGCTGCGGTGGAAATGGCGTCGTAATCGTACCTGCTGATCAGGCTGATCGGCAGAAATGGGTAGTGATGACGGGCCATGTCGGCCAGGGAGGTGAACGTGGATTCCAGGATGAGTCCGGCGGGATCGACGCGCTTCGCAAGCCAGACCGCTATGACCCCGCCCAGGGATCGACCGAATAAGATTATTTTACCGGGATTGGTGGCGTTATCGGCCAGGAATTGCCAGGCCGCAGTGGCCGCATCGTAGGTCCCCTGTTCGTCGGGCCGGCCGCCGCTTTTTCCGTAACCGGGATAGTCGATGATCAGCGTATCCACGCCGAGTTCGTGAAGAATGCGGAGCGTGTCCAGTCGGTGGGAAATATTACCTCCCTCCGTGTGTTCGCAGATTGACATCCTCGTAGAGGAGGCCGATTTTGTCCGGCGTGGCCACGATCGCTCTGGTGGGGAAATAGACCAGGCGCGACTGGGCGAAGTAGACGAGGGCGACGAAGGCGATATAGACAACCGCGATCGCGCTTATCAAAGAGATCACTTTGCCGAGCACGACAGGTCCCGGATATTTGCCGAGCTGCTAAACATGTTTAGTGTTTCTAAACCGTATTAATCGCACGGCAACTGCGATATGTTGGTATCATTTACCAATGCTGCCGCACACGAATCAAAACAAGCGAGTGATGATGAACATACCTGACCCCGGGATCGCAATCGATTGCTTTGATGAGTTGATGGTATTGGCGCGAGTTCAATTGTACAGGAGAGCTATGTGAACATTATTCTGTTCCGACACGGCATTTCGGAAGATCTTGAGGTTGGGTCGTCCAAATCCGATTCCGAGCGCCAACTCACCAAAAAAGGCCGCAAACAGATGAAACAGGTAGCCAAAGGTCTGCGCCGCATGGTGGGCAGCGGGTGCTTGGTTGCGTGTAGTCCCTATGTGCGTGCCGTCCAGACCGCGGAGATCTTGTTGAAGGAGTTGTGGAAGGGCGGCGAGTCTGAATTCCTGGTCGTGGAAAAGATGAAGTCGGGGGTTGAACCAGAATCCGCGACAGAGTGGCTGGCGCAGCAAGATCCCGAAGCAAAAGTGATATTGGTCGGTCACGAGCCGGATTTCTCGAGATTGATGGCCTATCTGACCGCAGGCGCGGGCGCCGCATATGGCCGTTTAAGCAAGGCCGGGGCGTGTCTGATTCACTGCCCGTCTACACCATCTGCCGGCCGGGGCGAGCTGATCTGGCTGGTGACCCCCGCCATGATCAAGCGGCTGGGCGCCTGACGAATCCAAACCGTCTAGCCCGCATTTCTCACCCGAGCCTGAAACCGCGACCGACGACCCGAGAGTATATGCGGCTTTCGTCCGCCGCCACCCCGGCACATGACCTGCAGAAAATTTCAAAAACCTCAATGGTGGCGGGATTGAGCCGATCCTACTTGCCGGCGTAGAGGTCGAGCAGCCTCTGTTGCGCCGATATCCGGGGTTCATCCGCTTGCGGTGTGACCCGTGAATAGTTTGCTTCGTGGTCAAGTGCCCACGCCTGGCAGTTGTCCGACAGGTACACCTCGAGATCATCGATAATGCGCCTCTTGATGTCCTTGTCCAGGATCGGAAAACATTGCTCGACCCGCTGGACAAGGTTGCGCGGCATCCAGTCGGCGCTGGCGCAGAATACCTCCGACTCCTCTCCTCCATTCTCGAAGTAATAGACCCGGGTGTGTTCCAGAAACCTGCCCACGATGGAGCGAACGTGAATATTTTCCGAGACGCCCGCCATTCCCGGCCTCAGACAACATACCCCGCGGACGATCAGATCGATTTTCACACCGGCCCGCGACGCCTCGTAAAGCGCCTGGATGATGCGCTGGCTGACCAGGCCGTTGATCTTGGCGACGATGCGCGCCGGTTTTGCCGCGTGCGAATTCGCTGCTTCACGGTCGATGCGCTCGATCAGCCCGGACTGAAGGGTAAATGGCGCCTGCAAGAGATAATTCAGGGGCGGGTTTTTACTGTGGGTGGTGAGCTGCATGAA
>CAMYOI010000215.1:0-6743 GCA_947259955.1 uncultured Gammaproteobacteria bacterium | reverse complement strand
CGGTGGTGGTAGTTGCCGGTTCCCAGATGGACGTAGCGTTTCAACTTGTCGCGTTCGCGGCGAACGACGAGAAGCATCTTGGCGTGCGTCTTGTACCCAACGATGCCGTACACCACGTGCACCCCCATCTCCTGCAGCTTGGTGGCGATCTCGATATTGGTTTCCTCATCGAAACGGGCGCGCAGCTCTACCACTACGGTGACCTCCTTGCCGGCGCTGGCGGCGTCGATCAACGCCGACACCAGCACCGAGTCCATCCCGGTGCGGTACAGTGTCTGCTTTATCGCGATGACATTGGGATCGACCGAGGCCTGTTTGACGAACTCCACGACGGGTGTGAAAGACTCGAATGGGTGGTGCAGAAGTACGTCACCGCTGCTGATAGCGGTGAACATGTTTACCCCCTGGGGCATCTTCTGCGGCAGGCTGGGTGTGAAGCTCGGGAATTTCAGATCAGGACGATCGACGAGGTCCGGAAGCTGCATCAGGCGGTGCAGGTTAACCGGCCCGTTGACCTGGAACAGATCCCCGTCGCGAAGCTCGAATTTCTGCAGCAGGAACTTGGCGAGCTTTTCCGGGCAGTTGTCGGCCACTTCCAGGCGTACGGCATCTCCATAGCGCCGCGAGGGCAGTTCACCTTCCAGGGCGCGGAGCAGGTCGTCGACTTCTTCCGTGTCGACGAACAGATCGCTGTTGCGTGTAACTCGGAACTGGTAACAACCCATCGCGTCCATGCCGGGAAACAGGTCGCCGACGTAGGTGTGGATCACCGAGGTCAGGAACAGAAAGTCATAGGGTTCGTTACTGATCTCCTGCGGGACGTGTATGATGCGCGGCAGCGCGCGCGGCGCCGGCACGATGGCCAACCCGCCCTCGTTGCCGAAAGCGTCCTGCCCGGTCAGCGGTACGATGAAGTTCAGACTCTTGTTCAGCGTTCGGGGAAAGGGGTGAGCCGGGTCGAGGCGTATCGGCGTGATCACCGGCAGTATATCTTCATCGAAATAGGTTTTTGCCCAGGCGCGCTGCTCCCGTGTCCATTCTTCCCGCCTCAAGAATCGTATGCCCTCATTGCCAAGAGCGGGCAGTATGCTCTCGTTTAGCACCTTGTACTGCTCACTCACCAGATCTCGCGCCTGCATGCTGATGCGGTGAAGCGCGGCCGTGGGGGTGAGTCCGTCCGCACCGGTCTGGGTGCCGCCGTACTCAACCTGTTGTTTCAGGCCGGCAACCCGGATCTCGTAAAATTCGTCGAGGTTGGAGCTGGTGATGCACAGAAAACGCATGCGTTCCAGTAGAGGCACGGAGGTGTCCTTGGACTGCTCGAAGACACGGCGGTTGAACGCCAATTGACTCAGTTCCCGATTGATGTACAGTTCGGGCCTCAGCAGGTCAGGGTCGTTTCTAATGGTCTCGGTTTCGGGAGCTGACACGGCTTGGCATTATCTCCACGTTTTTTCGAATACTACTTGGAGGTCTCTATTATATATCGCGAAAGAGGAAATTTTGAGATACGCAACCGACGACTTACGGATCCGGGAAATCAAAGAACTGATTTCACCGGCCCAGATTCACGAGCAGCTGCCGATCAGCGAGCGAGGTTCGCAGTTGATTCACCAGACTCGCCGGAACATCCACCGGATCGTGCATGGCCAGGACGACCGCGTACTCGTCGTGGCAGGCCCATGTTCCATCCACGACGTCGAGGCGGCCCACGAATATGCCGGCAGATTGATGCCGCTGCGGGATGAACTCGGCGATCACCTCGAGATCATCATGAGAGTGTACTTTGAGAAACCCCGCACCACCGTCGGGTGGAAAGGGCTGATCAATGACCCGGACCTGGACGAGAGCTTCCATATCAACAAGGGCCTGGCCATAGCACGTGAACTTCTGCTCTACTTCAACGATATGGGCATGCCTGCCGGGACGGAATACCTCGATCTCATTTCTCCGCAGTACATCGCCGATCTGATTAGCTGGGGCGCGATCGGAGCGAGGACGACGGAGAGCCAGGGGCACCGCACACTGGCATCCGGATTGTCGTGCCCCGTTGGATTCAAGAACGGCACCGACGGCAACCTGAAAATAGCTGTGGACGCGGTGGGTGCGGCCGTGCGGGCCCATCACTTCCTGTCAGTGACCAAGGAAGGACGGACGGCAATTTTTTCCACCTCGGGAAACGAGGACTGCCACATTATACTCCGCGGCGGCAAGGAGCCGAACTACGATGCGGCGCACGTAGACCGCGCGGTAGATGAGATGGAGAGCAGTGGTCTGAAACCCAGCGTGATGATCGATTTCAGCCACGCGAACAGTTCCAAGGACCCTGATCGACAAGCTGATGTGTGTGCGGACGTTGCGGCACAAATTGCTGGTGGCAACGTAAATATTATAGGGGTCATGATCGAAAGCCACCTCGTGGCCGGCCGGCAGGACGTGGAGACGGGCAGGGAGCTGACCTATGGCCAGAGTATCACCGATGCCTGCATCGGCTGGGAAGAAACCGTGCCTTTGCTGAAAGGTCTTGCCGATGCCGTTGCTTTGCGCCGGCAGGGACAGGATACTTCTAAATACGGCTAGATCCAGACACCGCTTATGATTGTGTGCACCGCGGAATGGCGCAATGATGGTGGTGGCGTTAACCACCCGGAAGGAGTAAGGCATGTGTGGTCGGTGGGATACGGCGCCGAGTTTTTTGCCGACATCGTCGATGTAGATGTTCAGGCTTCGGTCCTGAGTCTCCCCGAAGTCGGCGGAAAACTGAAACGGGGATTGATTCCGGTCCACGGTCAGTTCCTGCTGGGGGGTCAATCCCACGACGACCTGCTTCCCGGTGATGGGATCGGTGGCACAGCCATTCAAACCAGCAGCGCCCGCAGCCGAGATAAGCCAGAGAAAATCGCGGCGGGTCAATTTACCGTACAAGCCGCGGTTGCCGTATCTTAGCGTCACGGTGTGTTTAACAGCCACATTGCGCTCCAAAGTGTACCATCCATACGGGTAACGCTATAATTGCGAATTGGTTAGGCAAGCGAGAAGCAAGATGGAACCTACCGAGATTGTCGAAGTCGATCCAGGCGATGAAATTTCCTGCGATGGAGGCAAAACATACGGCCACCCGAGGGTATATCTCTCTGCGGGCGAAGACGGCCGCGTCGATTGTTATTACTGCGGGCGGCGGTTTCAGGTCAGGACCGGCCACTCCAACCAGGCGGGCGACAAACACCAGGGCGCGGCCTGACTGTCTGATGAAGCAGCGAATTTACCATTATCCGATAATCGGTTTGTTGCGGGGGTACAAGCTCTTGATTTCGCCTTTGCTCGGTCCGCGCTGCAGACATTTGCCTACCTGTTCCGAATACGCTGAAGAGGCGATCCGCAGGCACGGTATCGTCAACGGCGGCTGGCTCTCCGTAAAACGCTTTGGACGCTGCCATCCCTGGGGGAGCAGCGGATACGATCCGGTTCCGTAATTGGGCTCAATCGTATCGCTCGGTCCGGATTGAGACCGTCGATGAATCGCTCGGCAAGGGTGAGATGCCCCGGGTTTCACCGATTGCCAAGGTCGTGAAGCTGGCATTGGCTTTTGCCGCTGCCCGCCTGAGCATCAACATGGGTGCATCGATGGGTTCCGCGGATAAACGAAAGGCCCCCCAATGAATGCCAATTGATGTGCGGGCGCCTATTTCCTGATGGATCGATACCGCTTCCGAGGGGTCGACATGCATGGGAGACATGAACCACCTCGGTTCGAAGGCGCCAATGGGGATCAGGCCCAGGTCGAATGGCCCGTAGTCCTTGCCGATGCGTTTGAACTGCACGGCGTTGTATCCGGTATCCCCGCCGAACCAGATTTTCTTGTCCCCGATCTCGATTACCCACGAGCACCACAACGTCTTGGCGTAGTCCCACAGAGTCCGGCCCGAAAAATGCTGGCTGGGAGTGGCGGTAAACTTCACTCCGTCAAAAGCCGAGGATTGCCCCCAGTCCAGTTCCTCAGTGTTGTCGACGCCGTTATCCACGAACCACTGTTTGAGTGACATTGGCACCAGCCATTTGACCCGGTTGCCCAGTGCCCTGACCGTGTCCTGGTCAAGGTGATCGTAATGATTGTGGGAGATCACGACATAGTCGACGGCCGGCAGCTGGTCTGCACGCAGTGCCGGCGGCGTGAACCGCTTCGGTCCCGCGAAGCTGACTGGCGAAGCCCGCTCTGAAAGAATCGGATCGGTCAGTATGGTCACACCCCGGTACTGCAATATCGTCGTGGAATGTCCAAGCCAAGTAACCTGCAACCTCGAGGGGTCGGGTGAATCGATTATGTCCCGCGACGGCGTCACCTGGGGGACCCTGTGGGAATTGCCCTCGTACTCCGAAAATTCCTGATTGCCAAAAAAGCGCATCTGCACATAGGTAAAGAACCGGGAACGGGTGAACTGTTCGTCCAGGAAGGGGTTTTTGTAACCGTCGTCAGAATGGTGGGGAGGCAGCGCGTATGAGTAACCAGCCGCACACGCGAGCAATGCGATCATAACCAGTGCTGCGGTAACAACGGATTGGTTGGAATGGTTCGTGTTTTTCAAGGTTTTGTTTCAGAAATCCACATCGGAATCGTTATCGGAAACATCCGAGGACGAATAAAATCAGCCCGGCCGCATTGGTGATTGACAAGATCGTGTTCATAATACGCCATTCAATGCGAACCTCGAAACCAACAATGCACAGTTTTAGATGCGCGCTAACCGCCCTTGGCCTGGTTCTGCTGGTGAGCATCTGCCGGGCCGAATCAGTGGTGCATTCCAAAGAGCACGATTTTATCGTTCGGACCCTGGTTTCCGGTCTGGATCACCCTTGGGGTATGGCGTTCGTATCTGCGGACGAAATCCTGGTGACGGAAAGGCCGGGATTTCTGAACCTGATCAGCGGGGGATTCACCAAACGCCGGGCCATCAGCGGCTTGCCCCCGATTGCACAGGCCGGACAGGGGGGATTGCTCGACGTTGCGGTGCACCCGGATTTCCCGAAAAATCGTCTGATCTATATCTCCTACGCCGCCTCGGGAGCCGACGGCGAAGGCACGGAAGTTGCACGCGGCAGACTTTTAGGTGACCGGCTCGAGGACGTCGAAGTCATATTCCGGGCACTGCCGAAGTCGGGTGGTGGCAGGCACTTCGGATCCCGACTGCTGTTTGCTCCGGACGGGTATCTTTATATCACCCTGGGCGACAGAGGCAAACGCCCCCAGGCGCAGGCCCTCAGTACCCACCCGGGATCCATAATTCGAGTCCACGACGACGGGCGTGTGCCCGAGGGCAATCCATTCGTATCGAACCCGCTTGCACGGCCGGAAATCTATACCTACGGCAATCGAAATGTTCAGGGAATTTCCGTGAACCCGGTCAGCGGACGGATCTGGGCGCACGAACACGGTCCCCAGGGCGGCGATGAGATCAATATCATCGAAGCGGGCACGAACTACGGCTGGCCCATAATCACCTATGGGAAGAACTACGGCGTAGGTACGAAAATTGGCGAAGGGACCCACAAGGAAGGAATGGCGCAGCCGGTGCATCAGTGGACGCCGTCGATAGCGCCATCCGGAATGGCGTTTTACGACGCTGATCGATTTCCCCAGTGGCAAGGCAGCCTTTTCGTTGGTTCGTTGAAGTTCGGTCTGCTCGCACGCCTGTCGGTGGACGGTGATAGGGTGATCGATGAAGAGCGCCTGCTGACCGATCTCTACGGACGCATACGGGACGTGCGCGTTGGGCCGGACGGTTTTGTATACTTGTTGACCGACGAGGCAAACGGATTATTGCTCCGGCTCGAGCCGGTTGCGCCGTAGCAGAATCACGCCAGCATGGTTGCGGAGGGACTGGCATTATTGCTGATTGCGATACTGATGGTCTCGATAAATGCTGCTGCACTACCCGCAGAAAACATGCTGCGGCCGCGCCAGGACGCCGTTGCCGTGTAACCAATATAATATTAATTCAGGGGAGAAGAAGCTTTATGGCCGATGAGATCGAGAGGAAATTCCTCGTTAAGAGCGACCACTGGCAGTCGGAAATCGTAAGGACCCGGGCCATCAAACAGGGATATCTGGCCAACACCGATGAATGCTCGATACGGGTCCGCGTGTCCGGTCAGGACGGTTACATCAGTGTAAAAAGCGCCGGACTCGACATAGCACGTAAGGAGTACGAATATCCTATTCCATTAAGCGATGCCGATGAAATGCTGGATCGGTTCTGCAGTGGCAACAAGATCGAAAAAACCAGGTATCACATCGAGTACATGGGACACGAATGGGAAGTCGACGTGTTCGAAGGAGATAACCAGGGGCTGGTCGTCGCTGAGGTCGAACTCGCAACCGTCGACGAAGAAGTGTCTTTGCCGGGTTGGATCGGAATCGAGGTATCGGGAGATCCAAGGTATCTGAACAGCAACCTTGCAACGACGCCTTTCAATCAGTGGAAATCCACCGGGCACACTGCGTGAGTGTGCACCGGTGGTAATGAGGAGGAGCAACTTCCCGTAGTCAAGTATAGTCCAATCACGAGAATGAGCCAGTAATCGTTCAACACGATGCCAGGCCCGCATGTTGCGCACAACTTAGGCCAGTACGCCCGGTTCCTCTATCGTTGGCATGGTATGGAAGTTCCGGGTACGGGAGAGCAGGCGCGAAGCGCGGCTCTGGACAGACTGCAGGGCTACGTGCTGCCCTATTCAGATCTCGAAAC
>CAMYOI010000214.1 GCA_947259955.1 uncultured Gammaproteobacteria bacterium | reverse complement strand
CCCATGTTCAGGATCTTGGCCGCTGTATCGCCCTTGATCTCATTGGTATGGGCGATTCGGACAAGCTGGACGATTCGGGGCCGGCCCGCTACACGTTTGGAGCACAGCGAAATTTTCGATACGGCACTGGACGCGCTCGACATACGCGGAACGTGACCCTCGTGGTCCATGACTGGGGTTCGGCGCTCGGGTTCCACTGGGCCAACAGGAACCGCGGTGCGCCGAAGGGGATTTGTTACATGGAAGCCATTGTGCGTCCCATGAGCTGGGCGGAACGGCCCGATGCCGCGCGAGATATTTCAGGGATTCCGAAAATGGCTTGCCGAAACCGACGTGCCTAAACTTTTCATCGATGCGGAATCTGGGGCGATACTGACCGGTGCGCAGAGAGAGTTTTGCCGCGCCTGGCCCAATCAAACCAAAGTCACGGTGCCTGGGAAACATTTCATCCAGGAAGATGCGCCGTCGCCGCCGCAACCGGTTATCATCGACCGCATTGGATAGGGTGCCCGACGGTAAATCCGTATGTTTGTTGGCAAATCAGGGCTGAACCACTATCATCGCCACGATTTGATTTGTTTGAAAATAGCACCCACCACCCTTTTGTATCAGGAGAATTAGAAATGAACAAAGTCATACTGGCCGCGGTTGTGTCCACGGTGATGTCAACCGCCGTGGCCGCCGACGACATGAAGGTCGGCGTCATTCTCGGATTTACCGGCCCGATCGAATCGCTCACCCCCGGGATGGCCGATTCCGCCGAACTCGCTCTGAAGGAAGCGTCGGATTCCGGCAAGTTTCTCGGCGGCAAGAAGGTCATGCCCGTGCGTGCCGATTCCACCTGTGTGGACTCTGCTGCCGCCAGCGCGGCGGCCGAGCGTCTGATCACTTCGGACGGCGTCGCCGCCATCATGGGCGCGGACTGCTCGGGCGTGACCACGGCAATCGCCAACAACGTCGCGGTCCCGAACGGCGTGGTCATGGTTTCCCCCTCCGCCACATCCCCGGCTCTGTCGACTATCGAGGACAATGGCTATTTCTTCCGCACCGCGCCTTCCGATGCGCGGCAGGGGCAGGTCATATCCGACATACTCACCGGTAAGGGCATAAAGAATGTAGCGGTAACCTATACCAACAATGACTACGGCAAGGGCCTTGCCGATTCGTTCAGTGACGCATTCAAGGCGGCGGGTGGCAGCATCGCCATGGTCGCCGCCCACGAGGACGGTAAAGCCGACTACTCGGCCGAGGTGGGCGCCCTGGGGGCATCGGGTGCGGAACACCTCGCCGTATTCGGCTATCTCGACCAGGGCGGCAAGGGCATTATTCAGGCTTCCATCGACTCCGACGCATTCAGCAACTTCATCCTGTGCGACGGCATGATCGGCGATTCGCTGATCGAGGCCATTGGTGAAGATCTGAATGGCGCGATCGGTACCCTGCCGGGCGGTGCATCCGAGGGCGCAGCAAAATTTCTGGAATACGCCAAGGCAAACGGTGTGGACGGCGACGGTCCATTCCGGCCGGAATCCTACGACGCGGGTGCGCTCATTGCACTGGCCGCCCAGGCGGCCGGTTCCATGGATCGTGCGGCCGTTCAGTCCAAGATCATGATGGTGGCCAATGCGCCGGGCGAACAGATCATGCCGGGTGAACTGGCCAAGGGTCTTGAAATCCTCGCCGGCGGCGGTGATATCGACTATGTCGGCGCAACCAATGTCGAACTCAATGAGGTCGGCGAGGTGTTCGGGTCCTACAAGGAACTCATGGTCAAGGATGGAAAGTTCGAGACCATAAAAATCCATTGACATTCGGTCGGACCAGGGACAGAGACACGGAGCCCGGTACGAAAGTGCCGGGCTAATCCGGCGGTTTCGCGTCGCTCTCCGTATGTCTCACGGTTTCCGGCAATATACCTCCGGGACTGAAGCGCATTACCAGGAGCAGGATGACACCCATGGTCAAAAGGCGCATGTGCTGGGCGCTTTCGAGCAAGTGGTTCCTGAGTGCGCTGTCCTCATCCATCCAGGCCGTGCCGGTGTCTATGAGCCAGAGACCCAGCGGTTCCGCTTCGATCCAGAAGAACCAGATCACGAAAGCCCCGAGCACGGAGCCCAGATTGTTCCCTGAGCCCCCTACGATGACCATCACCCAGATCAGAAATGTAAACCTCAGTGGGTGATAGGTCCCCGGGGTGAACTGGCCATCGAGGGTGGTCAGCATCGCGCCGGCGATCCCCACCACGGCGGACCCGATGATGAAGACCTGCCGGTGCCGCGCGGTGACGTTCTTTCCCATTGCGCTTGCCGCAATTTCATTGTCACGTATGGCCCGCATCATCCGCCCCCAGGGCGAATGGAGTGCCCGCATGCTCAGACCGAGTATCAAAGCGAGTACCGCCAGGAACAATCCTGCGTAACAGAGTTTGACGAAAATGCTGGATCCGTCGATCACAAGCTTATGCAGCGCATCGGCACGGGTGTCGCCGCTGAGCGTGGACAGGGCGCCGCCGTTCAGGCTTTCAACCATCGAGATGAACCGGTCCGAGGATTGCAGGTCCACTTCGTAGGGTACGGGACGCGGCAGGCCGGTCACGTTCTTGACGCCCCGGGTCAGCCAGTCCTCGTGTTTCATGAGCGCGATGATGATTTCGGAAATGCCCAGGGTCGCTATAGCGAAGTAGTCCGATCTGAGTCCCAGCGCAACCCGGCCCACGATCCAGGCTGCCCCCGCGGCGAACACACCGCCCACGGCCCAGGAGAGGATGATTGGCAGTCCGAGTCCGCCCAGATAGCCCGTCTTGGCAGGATTCACCGCCTCTATAGCGCTGACGCCAGGCTCATAGAAAAAGCGTGCGGCGAAATAACCGGCCACTATCGTCACGGTAATGGCCAGGGCAGTGGCCGGACCTCTCGGCAAGCGTCGATGCAAGAACACCACGGCAGCTACGGTACCGATGGACACCAGCAGCGCCACCAACAGGTAGCCGCCGCCGGCCCGCCAGGCCTCGGTAACCGGTGCCTTGGAGACGATCACCGCGGCGGCGCCGCCGAGCGCCGCGAAGCCCATGATGCCGACATTGAACAATCCGGCGTATCCCCACTGGATGTTGACGCCAAGCGCCATGATTGAAGAGATCAAACAGAGATTCAGGATGCCCAGAGCCACCGACCACGACTGACTGAAGCCCACGAACGCCAGCAACCCCGCCATAACGGCAAAGGAAAACGCAGCCCGAACGCGGTGGTTCACAACACCTTGCCCCTGAAGATTCCGGTAGGCCGGATCAGCAGCACCACGACGAGGATAAGAAACGACACCGCGAACTTGTAATCGGTGGACAGCAGTTGGACCAACGTCTCTGGTTGCCAGCTTTCCGGCAGCAGATACACCAGGAATTTCTTGTAGGCGTAAGTCAGCATCACTTCCGAGAACGCCACGACATAGCCGCCGACGATGGCGCCAATGGGTTGTCCGATTCCGCCGACGATGGCGGCCGCAAAGATGGGCAGCAGGAGCTGAAAATAGGTGAACGGTTTGAAGCTCTTGTCGAGGCCGTACAGCGTACCGGCGATGGTTGCAAGACCGGCGGCAATGATCCACGTTACGAGCACGACCCGGTCCGGGTTGATGCCGGACAGCAGCGCCAGATCCTCGTTGTCGGAAAACGCCCGCATGGCCTTGCCGGTTCGCGTTTTTTGCAGGAACCAGAACAGCGCGATGACGAGCAAGACCGCGACGCATATGGTGAGACCTTGCGAGACCTTGATAGTCAATCCTTCGCTCATGCCGGTCAGTTCCTTGAAATCCCGTGCCTTGACGATGAATCTTTCACCGTCGGCAAAACGCTGGTCGTCGGGGCCGATTATGAATCGGACGATTCCATTCATGATGAACATTACGCCGACCGACGCGATGACCAGGACAACCGGCGGGCTCTTCCTGTCGCGATAGTACCGGTAAACCACCCGGTCCGTGACGACGCAAAACAGCGCCGTCGCAACGATGCCCACCGGCATGGCCAGCAGCGCCGTGGGCAGTGGGCCCAGCGATACGCCGAAAGACTGCAGTCCCCAGGTTACCAGGATGGTAACCATGGTGCCGAAGGCCATGATCTCACCGTGAGCGAAGTTGGCGAATCGCAGGATCCCGAAGATCAACGTGACGCCCAGCGCACCCAGTGCGAGCTGTGAGCCGTAGGACAGCGCCGGTATTAAGACGAAGTTCGCCAGCAGTATCAGTGCGTTCAACGGTTCGGTCAGGATGGTCAATGCCTCAACCCCCGAGAAAGGATCTGCGGACCTCGGGGTCCGCCAGCAGGGCGGCGCCGGTATCGGTGTGTCGGTTTTCTCCGATCACGAGAACGTAGCCCTTGTCGGCGATATCGAGTGCCTGACGGGCGTTTTGCTCCACCATGAGTATGGCGATACCCGCCTGCCGGATTTCCAGGATTCTGTCGAAAAGTTCATCCATGACTATCGGCGAGACACCGGCCGTGGGTTCGTCCAGCATGAGCACCGAGGGATGGGTCATCAATGCGCGGCCGACCGCGACCTGCTGCCTCTGACCGCCTGAAAGTTCACCTGCGACCTGGCGCCTTTTTTCCTTGAGGATGGGGAATAGCTCGAACACCTGATCCATGGTTTCCGAAATATCGTCATTGCGAAGGAACGCACCCATCTCGAGATTCTCCTCCACCGTCATGCTGATGAACACGTTTCGGGTCTGTGGCACGAAAGCGATGCCGTGGGCGACCCTGGCCTGCGGCGTCAGTCTGGTTATATCCTTGCCATCGAGGGCGACCCGTCCCTCCCGCAGCCGCAGAAGCCCGAGCATGGCCTTCATCGCGGTCGATTTGCCGGCGCCGTTGGGTCCCACTATTACCGCGATCTCACCCTTGTCTACTCCAATGGTGCAGCTTTTGAGGATGTCCGCACCCCCGTAACCGCCGGTCATGTTTTCACCTACAAGATAGGTCACACTCCGGCTCCGGCGCTTTTTTCTCTCGCACTTTGCCTGTTTTTCAGGCCCCGGCCCAGATACGCTTCGATGACCTGTTCGTTGGATTTGACCTCTTCGGCCGTTCCCTGGGTGAGTAAAGCGCCCTCGGCCATGACGATTACCGGGTTGCAGAGACGGCTTATGAAATCCATATCATGTTCGATCATGCAGAAGGTGTAGCCCCGTTCCTCGTTCAGGCGCAGGATTGCATCACCAATATCCTTGAGCAGTGTGCGATTCACCCCGGCACCGACTTCGTCGAGCAAAACGACCTTGGCATCGACCATCATGGTCCGTCCAAGTTCCAGCAGTTTTTTCTGGCCCCCGGAAAGATTGCCCGCCAGTTCACCCGCTACGTGCGGCAGGTTCAGAAATTCGATGACCTCGTATGCTCTTCTGCGGGTCTCGATCTCTTCGAGTCCGACCTGCCGGCGCTGAAACCAGGCGCCAACGAGATTTTCTCCGGTCTGACCCGACGGTACCACCATGAGGTTTTCCAGAACGGTCAGCTTGGCAAACTCGTGGGCAATCTGGAAGGTTCTGAGCAGGCCCTTGTGGAACAGTTCGTGGGGCATCAGCCCGGTAATGTCTTCGCCGTCGAGAAGGATGGATCCTCGGGTGGGTTTGTAGACGCCGGCGATGGTGTTGAAAAGCGTGGTTTTACCCGCACCGTTCGGCCCGATCAAACCGGTAATGGACCCTTGCGCAATTTCCAGACTCGCATTGTCTACGGCCTTGAGGCCACCAAAGTGTTTCGAAACACAGTCAACCTTGATCATTTAGTTGTCATGCCCTTAACCTGAATATTGCCTCATCATCCGAGGCAGGCCCACCTGCAGGACAAACTGGAAATTTGATTAATCCTTTCAAATCGGTGCGTTTTGCAACAAAAATTTGTGATACACGCCCGGCCGCCTTGGCGCAATATACAGTTTAATTGTTTTGGTGGCATTAATAAGTCTCTTTGTGCTGTGTTTTGCATTGGCCGGGGCTGACCCGGGAGGGGTCGCCACTGGTGTATTATGTTTGTGTCGGTGGTGAAACGGGTTCGCAAGTAAATGTTCAATATTCGGTATCGTAAAACAGTCTGCATGATCATCTGGGGCATCATGATCGCTCCAGCCGGCGCACAGCAATCGCCGCAACAGGTGCTGTCCGCAATCGTGGCGCTACGTTCAATCGTGCCATCCGATGCACGCACCGCCTCCACTCTCGGAACAGAGCGGACGGGGAGCGGTGTGGTGATCGATGACGACGGTCTGGTCCTGACTATCGGCTACCTTATTCTAGAGGCTTCATCGGTGTCGATACGGACCAGGGATGGAGTGGAAGCCGATACCAGAATAGTGGCCTACGATCATGCCACCGGTTTTGGGTTGGTGAGGGCGAACAAACCGCTGAATGTGTCAAAACTGGAATTCGGCAGATCCGCAAACCTCAAAACCGGTGATCCCGTTTTAGCTATCAGCAGTGGTGGCCCGGAAGGGGTTCGACCCGCAACGGTGGTCGATCGTCGAGAGTTTCCGGGATACTGGGAATACCTGCTGGACGATGCCATATTCGTGTCGCCCCCCCACCCATTGTTCTCCGGTAGCGCCTTGCTCGGTCCGGGCAACACGCTGGTGGGAATCGGCTCGCTCATCGTTGGTGATGCCGTTCCGGGTACGGATACTGGTCCGGGTAACATGTTCGTCCCTATAGACATCCTGAAACCCATACTGGATTCTCTTGTCACCACCGGAAGAGATCC
>CAMYOI010000213.1 GCA_947259955.1 uncultured Gammaproteobacteria bacterium | reverse complement strand
ACGGCAATGCTGGATCTGGCGATTCACCACGAGGAAGGATCTGTTGCGGTGGCGGACGTGTCCGTGCGTCAGGGGATCTCCCTGTCATATCTGGAACAGCTGTTGTCGCGCCTGAGGAAAGGGGGCCTGGTTACCAGTACACGAGGTCCCGGCGGCGGTTACAGCCTCAGTCGTGACCCGGGTCAGATCTCGATCGCCCAGATCATCGACACGATCGAGGAGAATATCGACGCAACGCTGTGTTCGGGTCAAAAGAACTGCGTGGACGATGATGCCTGTCTGACCCATTTTTTGTGGGAAGAGCTGAGCGCGAGCATCAGGGTGTTTTTGACCGCGAAAACCCTTGGAGACCTGATCAAGCAACCCCATGTTAAGGATGTGGCGACACGGCAGGAACACAGGTTTGAACTCCATGTCGTTCATTGACACGGTGACCAATCGCGGAGAGGGAGAATTTAATGATAACGCTGACTGAGGCTGCGGCAGATCGAGTCAGAGGGTTTCTGGAGAAACGTGGTTTTGGCCAGGGTCTCCGGTTTGGCGTCAGGGCAAGTGGGTGTTCGGGCTATTCCTATGTGGTGAACTACGCGGACGACATCGGACCGGAGGACCTGGTATTCGAGACCCACGGCGTAAAGGTGATAGTGGACCACGAAAGTGTTGCCATCGTGGAAGGAACCGAGATCGACTTCGTGAAAGACGGCTTGAACGAGTCGTTTCAGTTCAACAACCCGAGATCCAAAGACGCCTGCGGCTGCGGGGAAAGTTTCAACGTTTAGCCCGGCTGTCCTGGTGCAATATGCAGGTTAAGCGCGTCGGCGTAACGACCCTTGGTTGCAAGGTAAACCGGTTCGAGTCCGAGCTGATAGCCGAATCACTGGACCGGTCGGGCTGGTCGGTGGTGGGGGAAAAAGACGAAGCTGAGCTTTACATCATAAATACCTGCACCGTGACCAGCGAAGCGGACCGGCAGGCGCGCCAGGCGGTCCGGCGGGCCATCAGGCGAAATCCCGCCGCCGTGGTCATCGTTACAGGATGTTACGCACAGATTTCTCCCGAGTCCTGTGCCAGTATCCCCGGTGTCGATCACGTCATCGGAAACGATCGCAAGCTCGATATAGACCGACTCCTGCCCGACCTGGGCAAGCGGCACTCGCCACGCATCATGGTGGGTGATCTGGATGAGCACGTCAGTCTTCCGGATCGGCTGCTTTCGGGATACGAAGGCCAGACCCGGGCGTTCGTGCAGGTGCAGCAGGGGTGCAACCAGGGCTGTACCTTCTGCATTATCCACCGGGCGCGCGGGCCGAGCCGTTCCCTGCAGCCAAGCCTGGTAAAACGGCAGGTCGAGCGTCTCGCAATCGCCGGATTCAGGGAAATCGTGATCTGCGGAGTGGATCTCGGATCCTATGGCGACGATTTCGAATTTGGCGGCGGGCAATCCTACTCCCTGGTGGACCTGATCAGGGACCTTTGCACCATCGACCAGGATTTTCGTATTCGGTTGAGCTCCCTCGATCCGTCTCACATTAGCGATGAATTGATAGGGCTGCTGGCCGGATATCCGAAAATGTGTCCACATTTGCACCTGTCGCTTCAAAGCGGAAGCACGCTGATTCTTAAACGCATGAAACGTCGCTACGACGCCTCACTCGTCTACGACAAGGTGGCACGCCTGAGGGAAAAACTGCCGAAACTCGTCCTGAGCGCGGACCTCATGGTCGGATTCCCGACTGAAAGCGAGGGCCAGTTCGAGGACAGTGTTGCCATGGTAAACGATCTGCAGATCGCATATCCGCATGTTTTCCCCTATTCGCAACGCGCCGGAACCCCCGCCGGCCGTATACCCGCAACCAGGCAGGTTCCCCTGGCGGAGCGCAAGGCCAGGGCGAAATCGCTGCGTAATGCCGGCCGAGCGGTGCGCCGGGAGCTGTTGGTATCTCGGCTGGGTACCGAAGCCAGGGTCCTTGTCGAGGGCGGATACTGTCCTCTCGACGGCCATCAAAAAGCGCGGGCGGCTGACTACATAGAGACCTGGGTGCCGGGCCCAGCCGATGCTGCGGGGGCCTGGCTGGACGTGATTTACGAATCCGTACGAGATGACGCCCTGATTGCCCGCATAGCAGGTTAGTCTGCAGGTTGCGCAAGTCTGTCCTGCCCCATCATTCGGGATACTGGTGCAACATGCGCACTAAACGTTACACTACGCGCCTTTTTTACCTGTTGTCGACGTTTTTGAGGGAGAACTTTTCATATGGCGGTAGAACGCACATTATCAATCATAAAGCCCGATGGGGTTGCGCAAAACATCATCGGGGAGATATATCGCCGATTCGAATCCGGGGGGTTGCAGATCGTGGCGGCGAAAATGCTGCATTTGAGCGAGGATCAGGCCAAAGCATTCTATGCGGTACACAAGCAGCGGCCTTTTTACACCGACCTCGTGGCCTATATGCAATCCGGGCCCGTTATGGTGCAGGTCCTCGAAGGGGAAGATGCCATCGCCAGGAACCGTGAGATCATGGGTGCGACCAATCCGGCGGAAGCGGCGGCAGGTACGATACGGGCCGATTTTGCGAACTCCGTAGAGGAGAACGCAGTACATGGTTCGGACGGACCGGACACGGCGAAGGTTGAAATCGATTTCTTCTTTGGCGACGGCGGGATTTGCCAGAGGACGCGATAAGCCGATGACGCCCAACCAGGTCAATTTGCTGGGCATGGATCGCCAGCTGATGGCAGGTTTTTTCAGTGACCTGGGCGAAAAACCGTTTCGCGCGGACCAGGTCACGAAATGGATCCATCAGCAAGGCGCCACGTCTTTCGAAATGATGACCAATATCAGCCGAGATCTGCGCAAACGTCTTTCCACTCTATCGGTTGTGGACATCCCTGGAATCGCGAACGCACGGTATTCGGCCGATGGCACAAGAAAGTGGCTGCTCAGACTCGAGGACGGCAACTGTATAGAAACGGTGTTCATCCCGGAAGCCGCCCGAGGGACCCTTTGCGTTTCGTCGCAGGTGGGCTGTGCGCTGAATTGCACGTTCTGCGCCACCGCCCGTCAGGGGTATAATCGCAACCTGACCAGTTCCGAAATCGTGGGTCAGTTGTGGCTGGCAAACCGTGCGCTCGGCAGCCAGGGCGCAGACCCGGGCGGCCCCCCCGGCGTCGGCATCACAAATGCCGACATTACAAACGTAGTCCTCATGGGAATGGGCGAGCCGCTGCTGAACCTCGATCAGGTGCTCGTCGCGCTGAGACTCATGTTGGATGATTTCGCCTATGGACTGTCGCGGCGACGGGTCACACTGAGTACGGCGGGGATAGTTCCGGGAATCGATAGACTTCGGGTCGAATGCCCGGTGAGCTTGGCGGTTTCGCTGCATGCCCCCAATGACGAACTGAGAGACCGGCTGGTTCCCGTCAACAAAAAATACCCCATCAGGACCCTGATGGAGGCCTGCAGGCGCTATGTCGCGGATGCGCCCAGGACGCGTATTACCTTCGAGTACGTCATGCTCGCGGGGGTAAATGATAGCCCGCAACATGCCCGTGAACTGATAGCCTTGCTACAATCCCTCCCCGCAAAGATAAACCTAATCCCGTTCAATGGTTTCGCCGGTGCCGGATACGAGTGTTCCGTCCCGCGCGATATCGCACGTTTTCAGGAATTGTTGATCGGGGCTGGTATGATGACCATGGTCAGAAAAACGAGGGGAGACGACATCGATGCTGCATGCGGCCAACTGGCGGGGCAATTCATCGATCGCACGAATCGGTCACGCAAAATGCGTGCTCATCCGCAGGGTTGACAGCCTGATGTTGGTCTGGCGCGCAGCAGCGTTGGCTTTGGTTTGTGGCCTCGTCATGAGCGGCTGCGCAACCGAAACTACGCTGGTTCAGTCAAATGAAGGAGATCCCGCCGAACGTGCGGATGTCCACGCGCAGCTCGCCGCGCAGTACATGGAACGGGATTCGCTCGAGGTGGCGCTGCAGGAATTGAACCAGGCGCTGGCCATAAAACCCGACCATTCAACGTCAAACTACGTCATGGCGGTCCTTCAAACGCGCATGAAAGATTATGAGGCGGCGGACCGGTATTACAGACGTGCTTTGAAATCCGATCCCGATAACTCCGAAGCGGCGCATGATTACGGCATTTTCCTGTGCGAGCGTGGCAACGTAGAGGAAGGTTTGAATTCCTTCGAGATGGCCTTGTCAAACCCATTGTACCGTGGCGCCGCGTTGACCAAACTCCGAGCGGGTGAGTGCCTGATCACGATCGGCCAGGACCCGGAGCAAGCGGAAAAATATTTCAGGGCCGTGCTCGAGCAAAACCCGGGCGTCGCACTGGCGCTTTACTACATGGCCAGTATCAACTTCGATCGCGGTAATTATCTGTCCGCCCGGGCGTTCATCGAGCGTTTTTTCAGCGCCAGCGCGGAGACGCCGGAAAGCCTGCTGCTTGGCGCGAAAATCGAGACTCGGCTGGAAGCAGATGATGTTGCCCAGGATTATGCGCGGCGGTTGCGTTCCAAGTTTCCGTCCGCGAAAGAGGCGGCGGAGCTAAAGGGACTTTGATGAATGCGGAACCGACAGTCAGCGTTACCTCGAACGAGGACGTGCGTTCCCCTGGAGAAATGCTTGCGCAGGGTCGCCAGCGAAGCGGACGCACCAAGGAAGAAGTCGCTGTGCAGCTCAACCTTTCCGTGAACCAGATTCAAGCGCTGGAGGAAAATCGATTCGGCGATCTTCCAGGAAAAACCTACGTACAGGGTTATTTGAAAGCATACGCCAGGCTGGTCGGTTGCAAAGAGGAAGAAATATTCCGCAATTTCAACCTACAGGAAGACACCTCTATACGCGGAATCAAGCCTGTGATGACCGGACCGGAAAGCGGCGGCAGGCACAAGAACAAGAAGGTGTGGGGCCTGCTGGTAATCGTTGCCCTGGGGGTGTTGAGTTTCATGTGGTGGCAAAGCAGGCAGCAGGCGGATGTCGGATCGCGCGGCGCGGATCTCATACAGCGGGATATGGGATCGATCTCACAGGACCCAGACCAGAACGAGGTGCGGACAGAAACCCGGATTCTGGATCCATCGACCATGCAATCAACGAACGCGTCGCCGGCCCCGCAAGATGTCGAGCGTGCTCAGCCGGAAGACGAACTTCGCGCAAGAATCGAAGCGGAGGAACTATCACTCACCCGGGAGCAGAACGCGGAAACAGCGGGGCCCGCAACCGATATCCGGCAAAGTGAAAGCAGCCCCGGATCGTTGGTCGATGATGCCGCCTCCCGGGGGCGGGAAGCGCCCTCGACGCCGGCGCAAACGAGTAACGGGCGAACGGTTATGTTCGAATTCGACGCTTCATCCTGGGTCGATTTACGCGACGCGGACGGTCAGCGTCTGCTTTATGAGCACATCAACCAGGGTCGGCAAGTCGCGGTGGAAGGCAAACCTCCCTTCAGTGTTTTTCTGGGCAATGCCGAGGGCGTACGGATAGAGTACGACGGCAAGCCGTTCGATTTCAGCGCATACGTCAACGGGGTATACGCACGGTTTAGCCTGGGCACCGACGCCCCGTAGGCAGGATCGGGACTTTGGAAACGGGCGCAGTAAACGCGGTTCGGGGTATGAATGACATCCTGCCCCGGGACAGCGCCGTCTGGCAGCGGGTTGAATCCGAGCTGCGAAGAATATTTCGAGCTTACTCGTACCGGGAGATTCGATTACCGCTGCTCGAAAAAACCGAACTGTTTGCGCGATCCATAGGTGAGGCGACCGACATCGTGGCCAAGGAAATGTACACCTTTGACGACAGGAACGGCGAAAGTTTAACGTTGAGGCCCGAAGCAACGGCCAGTTGCGTGCGTGCCGGGATCGAGCACGGTTTGTTCCACAATCAGTGTCAGCGTTTCTGGTATATGGGACCGATGTTCAGGCACGAACGGCCCCAGCGGGGGCGCTATCGGCAATTTTACCAGGCCGGGGCGGAGGCGTTCGGTTGGACGGGGCCGGATACCGACGCCGAACTGATCGCGATGTCATCGAGGTTCTGGAGCGGCACGAAGCTGCAAATCTCGCCCCGGCTGGAGATCAACTCGCTGGGTGACTCTGACACCAGGACAGCGTATCGTCATCGACTTGTAAAATATTTGCAGGATTACGAGGGGGACCTCGATTCAGACAGCCGGAATCGTCTTCGAACCAATCCGCTGCGGATTCTCGATTCGAAGGACCCGAATACACAACGCATTCTGCAAGGCGCTCCGACGCTGTTTGATGGTCTTGATGCCGACTCCCGTGCTCATTTCGACGGGTTGTGCCGGTACCTCGACGAGCTGGGTATTCGCTATACCGTAAACCAGAGACTGGTCCGCGGCCTGGATTACTATAATCGTACTGTATTCGAGTGGGTCACGGACGAACTGGGTGCGCAGGGTGCGGTTTGTGCGGGAGGCAGATATGACGGCCTGGTGCAGCAATTGGGTGGCAAGCGCGCCGTACCCGCTGCGGGGTCCTCGACGCGATCGCGCCAGATGATTTCACCGCTGGCTAGGTCGTAGCTGGCAATCCGCCGGGCAGCCGTAATGTCCAGGGGTTGGAATCATGCCGAGAGATTGCGGGGCCGGGGTTTCAATGTAGAGATGTATTGCGGTGAAGGCGGCATGAAGAATCAAATGAAGCGGGCGGACAAAAGCGGTGCGCTGATTGGTCTTCTGCTGGGCGAGAACGAGCTCGAATCTGATTCGATCACGCTGAAAATGATGCAGAGAAGGGGCGAGCAGGTAACGGTCGCCGCCGGCGATCTCGTGACAAAGGTGCAGGAATTGATAGGTGAGCATACGGTATGATTGACCCACGCTACAGCGAAGATGAACAGGCCGAACGTCTGAAAGAATGGTGGAAGAAGAACGGAACTTCGATAATTTTTGGCGTGGTGATAGGCGTGGGCGCCATTGCCGGTGTCAACTACTGGAGGGACTATACCCAGGCTCAATCTGAATCAGCATCCAACCGATTTGCCCAGCTGATGTCGAGCCAGGACGGTGATCTCGAAACAATCGGATCAGAGCTCATGCAGGACTATAGCGCCACCCCGTATGCGGGGCTGGCGGCGTTGTTCCTGGCGAAGGAAAAATACCAGGCGGGTGAAACCGAACAGGCCGCGGCGATGCTCAGGTGGGCGGTGGAGAACTCCAAACAGGCCGGCGTTCAGCATCCCGCGCGATTGAGACTGGCGAGGTTGCTGTTGGAACAGGGAAAACCGGAACAAGCCGAAAAGCTTGCGGCCGTGCAGAGCTACGACGGATTCGTGTCGGAGTACCAGGAGCTGCGCGGTGACATCGCAATGGCAAGAGGGGATGTCGAAGGGGCGCGGAGTGCATACGAGGAAGCCTTGAGAGAAATAACGCCGGGTTCGCCCTACAGCAATCTGCTGGTAATGAAGCTGGACCACGCAATCGGAAACACCAGCGAATGAAACCACCAGGCACTGTCATCCTCTTCCTGTTAGCCCTGTCATTGTCGGGATGTGCCGCAGTGGAGAAGCTTAGCGGCAAAGAGCGGATCGAAGATGAGCCGCCCGCGAAGCTGGGCGACGTCGAACAATCCGTAAAGATAATTCAGCAGTGGTCCTACAAAGCTGGAAGCGGCGCGCCACCCCGCAGCATACAGCTGGTACCGGCGCTGGACCGCGGCCTGATGTTTACCGCGGCTACGGACGGGACGGTCAGTGCGGTTGCGCCCGACACCGGTAAAGCCAAATGGCGAACCAGGCTCGATCATCAGATTTCGGGCGCCGTGGGGGCCGGGGATGACATCGTTCTGGTCGGCACATCGGAAGGCGAAGTCGTGGCGCTCGATTCATTCACAGGTGACACGTCGTGGACCAGGCAGCTGAGCAGCGAGATTCTCGCACCGCCGGCCGCGGGGCTGGGCGTTTCCGTTGTGCGAACCATCGATGGACATGTCTACGGACTATCGAGTGAAAACGGGCAGCAGCAGTGGGTATTCCATCGACAGGTGCCGCCATTGACGCTGCGCGGCAACAGCGCACCGCTTGTAATCCGGGGCGCGGTAATCGCCGGATTCGCCAACGGCAAGATCGTCGCAGCGGATCTTTCCGACGGCACCATACTGTGGGATATCAGTGTTGCCGAAGCCAGCGGCAGAAATGAAGTTGAACGCATGATCGATATCGACGCCACACCCGTGATCGTGGGCAGCGTCCTCTATGTTTCAGCGTTCCAGGGTGCGGTGACGGCGCTTGCCCTGGGCAGCCGTCGCGTACTTTGGTCCAGGGAAATATCCAGCCATGTCCATGTCGGGGCCGACGATGAAAACATCTATGTCTCCAGTGACGCCGGTCTTGTCAGCGCCCTGGACCGGCTCACGGGGGAAACCATCTGGGAACAGACCGAACTGCTGCGTCGGCGGTTGTCAGGCCCCACCGCGCTGGGCAACTACATACTGGTAAGCGACTATGAGGGCTATATACACGCACTCAGGAAGACCGACGGAAAGATAGTTGGGCGAAGAAAGCTCGGTGGGGGAGGATTTGCGGGGCTGCCGGTTGTTTACCAGAACACCATCTATTCGATGAACAAGCAGGGCTCGCTGATCGCAGTCACGGTGAGTGATTCCTGAGCCTGCAATGGCATCTCCGCCGGTCATCTCTATCGTCGGTAGAGCCAATGTCGGAAAATCCACCCTGTACAACCGACTGACCCGCTCCCGGGACGCCATCGTAGACGATTATCCGGGAGTGACCCGGGACCGAATGGTTGGTAAGGGTGTGCTTGGAGAGCGGTCCTACTGGGTCATAGATACCGGTGGCTACGAGCACAGCGTTGCCTCCGCGCTGCAAGGTGCGATTCAACAACAGTTCGAGCTCGCGGTGGAGGAAAGCGATGCCATCATACTGGTAGTCGATGGACGAGAAGGCCTTAGCACGGGAGATGAAGAGATCGTGGGCCGGCTCCGTGCCAGCGAAGTGCCGGTATACATCGCGGTAAACAAATGCGAAGGATTGGAGGACGAGCTGGCCACGGCGGAGTTCTACAGTCTTGGGATTGGTGAGACCTTGTACGCGGTATCCGCGCAACACGGAACCGGTATCCGGGAAATGATGGAGGACATACTCCCCGGATTGGACAAGGGCAGTGCCGGGGCGCTCGGTGAGGAGATCGACTGCCCCAGGGTGGCTATTCTGGGCAAGCCAAACGCTGGTAAATCGACGCTCGTGAACAAGCTGTTAGGAAAAGACAGGATGATAGTGTCTGATATCGCCGGAACCACGAGAGACAGCGTCGGCACGCGCTTTACAAGCGATGGCGGTGAGTATTACCTCATCGATACTGCCGGAGTCAGAAGA
>CAMYOI010000212.1 GCA_947259955.1 uncultured Gammaproteobacteria bacterium | reverse complement strand
CTCGAAGGCGCAATCGGCTGACCCGGCCCAGTCGGACGAGCGAGATGCATTCGGTCGCTTGCTGGGCATCAACGAATTCGATGCTGCGATAGCACACTATGACTGGATCTATACCAACCACGACCTGGAATTCAGCAAGACCTATCGGGACGAACTTCTGGACTACGCGTCCAGTCTCAATCAGGCAGGTAAATACGATCTTGCAGCAGCACTGCTCGAAGCCTACCTGGCGGTGTACTACACCGACGTCGAGGCTTTGATCCTGCAGGCCCGCGTGTATCGCAACGAGGGACGGCACCTGAACGCAATCGAGTCATTTCAGCGGGCCCGGATCAGCGAACACAGGCGAAGTGTATCCGAACTGATTCTGACCCAGGCCAACACCGTCATTGGCGAATACGTGCAGGGTCTTCGTGAAGGCAACGACATGCAAGCGATAACCGAATTCTACCAATGGCTGACCCGGTCCCAGCCGACAGTATCCGGATATCACATCGGGCTGGCCAATGCCTATGCCGCCCAAAGTCGCTACGATGAAGCCATCGCCGCGCTGCGCTATGTTCAACACGACGTCACGGTCGGCGGCAAGGCGCGTTCATTGATTTACGAATTCAGGGCCAAGAGTACCGGTGGCGAGAGCAGCTAGTCCGCGGTTCCAGCCAAAATCTCCTAATTCATCAGTTCATCACAAACCGGCGTATAGCTTCCGCGTCCACGGCAAATACGTCCAGGGTCTGGCTCTTACCCCTAACGTTGACCTGATGCACCTGCACTCCCGCCAGGTCGTAGCCCGATTCCTCGATGACGCCAGTGGAAACGATCAACGTAACGCCGAAATCCTTGGTCAGTGCCTCCAGCCGTGCCGCGGCGTTGATGGTATCCCCAATCGCGGAATAGTTCGGTGCGTTGGGCGGCCCCATAGTGCCCACGATTGCCTCGCCACAGTGGATGCCTATTCCGATGCGCAGCGGTTCGTCCAGTTCTTCACGCAGATTTTCGTTCATTCTGTCGATGCGATCCTGCATCCGCACCGCCCCAAGCAGCGCCGCTCGGCAGCCCTCGCGCATACCTGCGCCCAGACCATACAGAGCCATCAATCCGTCTCCCGCGAACTGCGCGTAGTGGCCGTCGGTGCTCTCCAGCACATCGGTCATTTCTGCGAAGAAACGATTCAATATGAACAGAACGTCGTAGGGCAACCGAGTTTCGCCAAGTCGTGTGGAACCCCGCAGGTCCACGAACATCGCGACAACACCCCGCTCGGTGCCCTGGACCGCAGCGGGGCGCCGCAGGGATGCCAGACCTTCGCTGGCCGCGACCAGTGGGGTGATATGGACGTCTGTTGCCGGCCGGGTCTGGCATGCCAGTCTGATGTCCGATGACGCGTTGATCCGGGAAAGTGCCTTCTGTTCCAGGGTGTCGGGCGGGGGACAGTCGACGAAGCCCCGACCCATTCTCACGCGGCATGTCGTGCAGCGTCCCCGCCCGCCGCAAACGGAGGCGTGCGGGATATCGTGCAGCCTCAGGGCCTCGAGGATAGTCTGCCCCCGTATGCCGGTGATCGTCTTGCCGCTGGCGTGAACCAGCCTGAAAGTCCCCTTTTTCCTGCTGAGATACAAGCGTAGCCATCGGGCCAGCAGGGCCATTAGCAACAGCGCGTAGAAGACGATCAGAACAATTTGTTTGAGCTCGGCGGGTGCTATAGCGGGTTCGACCGTGGCGGTGGCCGCTTCCTCGATTGCGAACTCCTCGATGAACTCGTCGCTGCTGATATCGATACTCACCCGCATTACCGCAATAACGGAAAGCACGGGAATGAGCAGGGCGATCGCGTAAAACACGGGGATATAGCTTCGATACCATGGTTTGATCCGCAGCCAGAAATGCAGGCCGATGCATACGTGCAGCCATGCCGCCAGGACCAGCAGCAATTGCCGCAACACGTACCAGCTGTTGCTGAAAATACCGCTGATGGTGAAGTGGTAGTCCACTTCCACGCCAAGCAAAATTCGGCCACCCCAGTTTGCCGTAGCATGGCCAGCGAGCAGCGGTACAATGAGTAAACCCAGGATCATTTGTGCCAGCTCCCAGCGACGCATCCTGAGCGTACTGCGACGATAGACCGCCACCAGTGCGAGCATGAAGTGCGTGATCAAACACAGATACAAAATCGCGTTGACCAGGGGATTGCGCCATACGTTGGCAAGCAGATATCTCACGCCCTCCATCAGCTCGTAGGACACCAGCCCGAGGGCGTGATTCAGCAGATGCTGGGTGATGTACCCGGCCAGGAATAGCCCGGTACTCAGCCGGAGCCGTCTTTCAAACAAAGTCATACGAGTTGAAGCGCCGGCACCTGTCCGGCCGGCTTCGATCGGCTAAGTCTCCCGGGGGCGGAGATAAGCATGCCACCGGTGCTCCAGTCTCTTGAACAACCAGATCAACGCGAATGTCATGACCAGATAAAACAGGCCGGCAGTGATGTAGGACTCGAAAGGCACGAAGTAGCGCGAGTTGACGATTCGCGCCGCGCCGAAAAGATCGATGATGGTGATTACCCCGGCCACGGCACTGCCGTGCAGCATGAAGATCACCTCGTTGCCGTATGCAGGCAGCGCTCTGCGAAACGCGCTCGGCAGAATGATCTGCCGGTAGATCAGTGCGCCCGACATGCCGCAGGCCTTGGCGGCCTCGATTTCACCGAATGGAGTCTGCTCGATCGCGCCGCGCAACATCTCGGCGGTGTAGCCGGCGGTATTCAGCGTGAACGCGATGAGCGCGCACCAGTATGCCTCGCGGAATATGGGCCAAAGGAAGCTTTCGCGGATGGCCTCGAACTGGCCGAATCCGTAATAGATCAGGAACATCTGCACCAGCAGCGGCGTGCCCCGGAAAAAATAGATGAACGCCTTGGGCAAGGCCTTGATCCAGATACTCCTGGAGGACGCCAGCAACGCGACAGGCACCGCCAGCATCAGTCCTATGGCGAGCGCCATGACGACGAGCTGGACGGTGACCCAGAGGCCTTCGAGGTACAGCGGCAGGTTGCAGACGATCGCGCTGAAGTCTATGGGGTCGTTCGGCAGGCCCCAGGCATCGCACTTGTCCTTGAAGCTCATGGATCAGGCCCGGCGCACACCGACGCTGAATTTTCTGTCCGCCCAGCGCAGCGCCACATCGGATATGCCGGTGATGAGCAGGTACAGTAAAGCCACCACCAGCAGAAATGTAAACGGTTGCCGGGTCGTACCGCCGGCCTGATTGGCGTTGTAGACCATGTCCTGCAGGCCGATCACGGACACCAGTGCAGTGGCCTTGACCAGGACCATCCAGTTGTTGCCGAAAGCGGGCAGCGCGTGCCGGACCATGGCGGGCAGCGTAATACGGAAAAATACCTGTTTGGCGGTCATCCCGAACGCGTAACCCGCTTCGATCTCGCCACGGGAAACCGCGAGTATCCCGCCGCGGAATGTTTCCGCCATGTAGGCGCCGAAGATGAATCCGATGGTCAGGGTCCCGGCAATGAACGGGCTGATGTCGACATATCCCCACCCGAGGGATTCCGAAATATTGTTGACTACCAACTGCCCGCCAAAAAATATGATCATCATCAATACGAGATCCGGCACACCGCGTATGATCGTGGTGTAAAACCCGGCAATGATCTGCGCGACTCGCGATTTCGACAGTTTGGCGACAGCGCCGAGCATGCCCAGCACCACTGCGATGAACAGCGAAAACAGGGCCACCTGAACGGTCACCGCCATACCCTTGAGGATAAACGGAAAGTAGCCGTGCAGGTCAAACACGAACCGCGGCCCTGTGCATGGTTATTCCCTCCCCGTTGCGGGGAGGGGATAACGAATCTGGTGACTCCTGTGCCGGTTAGTCGCCGTACACATCAAATTCGAAATATTTCTTGTTGATGGCCTCGTAGGTGCCGTTAGCGCGGATGGCGGCGATAGCCGCATTGAATTTCTCCACGAGGTCCGTATCCTCTTGACGGATGGCGATACCGGCGCCCGGACCGAAATACTTTTCCTCGATGAAATCGGGACCGACGAATTCCCAATCCTTGCCATTGTCGGTGCCGAGGAACCCGTCGTCCATTGCCACCGAGTCGGCCAGCAGCAGGTCAATGCGTTCCGACACCGCATCAAGATACGCTTCGTCCTGGGTGCCATAACGCTTGATGGTCACGGCGTCGCCAAACTCGGCGGTGATGAAACTGTCGTGGGTGGTTGCACGCTGCACGCCGACGGTTTTGCCCGCAAGCCCTTCCTTGGTGATTTCGATTCCCGAGCCTTTCGTGCGCGCGAATTTGGCCGGCGTATTGTAGTACTTGTTGCTGAATGCCACCTTTTTCTTGCGCTCAGGGGTGATCGACATCGAGGCGATGATGGCGTCGTACTTCTTGGCCAGGAGCGATGGAATGATGCCGTCCCAATCCTGCTGAACGAGCGTGCATTCGGCGCCCATTTCTTTGCACAGGGCATTGGCTATATCGATATCGAAACCCTTCAGCGTTCCGTCGGCCTCGACCCAGCTAAACGGGGGATAAGCACCTTCCACGCCAATTCTCACCTTGCTCCAGTCGGCCGCTTGGCTCAAACCGGCACCCAGCATCAGCACCGCGGCTGCGGCGATCGCGCTAACAAATTTTCTCATAACTGCTCCTCTTGTTCAGTTGGTTGTGGTTAAGGCTTCCGAGCCGCTCCATTATACGAGCACGGCTCACAAGTTTTCGATCATGCGTTGGCGGCATACTCCGCTACTTCAGGGTTCCTGCCAGAAATTGTTTGAATCTTTCGGAATCGGGATTCTCGAACACGTCCTGCGGAATACCCTGACACTCCACCAGCCCCTCGTGCAGGAACATGACCTTGTTCGAGACTTCCCGTGCAAAACCCATCTCGTGCGTCACCACCAGCATGGTCCTCCCCTCCTCCGCCAGGCTGCGCATCACGCGCAGTACTTCGCCGACCAGCTCGGGATCCAGGGCCGAGGTGGGTTCGTCGAACAACATGACGTCGGGTTCCATCGCCAGCGCACGGGCGATCGCCGCACGCTGCTGCTGCCCGCCGGATAGATGGGCCGGATAATAATCCTTTCTGTCGACCATACCAACGCGTTGCAGTACCGCCTCCGCACGGTCACGAGCTTCGGCCTTTGGAATGTTCAGGACATGCACCGGCGCCTCCATGATGTTCTGCAGCACGGTCATGTGAGACCACAGATTGAACTGCTGAAATACCATGGCCACCCGGGAGCGGATCCGGTCGACCTGCTTCTGCCTTACGGGAACGATCTCGCCGGATTTTCGAGTCACCATCTCGATCAACTCGCCGCGTACGTAGACCTTTCCGGAGGTGGGCGTTTCGAGCAGATTGATACAGCGCAGGAACGTGCTTTTTCCCGACCCGCTGCTGCCCAGGATGGAAACCACATCGTGCTCGTCTGCCTTAAGAGAGATCCCTTTCAGCACCTCGAGTTGACCAAAACTCTTGTACAGATCTTCGACAACGATGGCCGCTTCGGCCATAAATCCCCTTTGGTTTGCACCTTATTCTTACTAATAATCGCTACCTTATTCAGATTTCCCCGGTGGTGCAATGGTCATCACGCGTGGAAAGCCGCAAATTTTGTCATTTCGGAACTGATTTCGCGATTCGGCAAGCTCTCCCGGGCGAAAAAACCGGTTAGTGTGTTGATCCAGTGCCGTTGACGCACCGACCGTCCCTCGGCAATACGCGGATCGATCTGTCGCTATAATGCAGGACTGGTTTAACGAATGCGAGAGAGGGCTTCGAAACACCATGAATGAGCAAGTAACCCAACAGATCGAGACGGTGATTTCCTCGAACAAGATCGTCCTGTTTATGAAAGGAACCAAGACACAACCGCAGTGCGGATTTTCCGCATCGGTGGTCGGCATCCTGGACAGCCTGGTCACCGATTATTTCACCGTCAACGTGCTGGAGCACCAGGAGATACGCGAAGGCGTCAAACAATTCTCACAGTGGCCGACGATACCGCAGCTGTATATCAACAGGGAATTCGTTGGCGGCTGCGATATCGTCCAGCAGATGTTCAATAACGGTGAGCTGCATCGGGCACTGGACATCACCCTCCCCGAAGCGACGGCGCCGCAAATCCATATCAGCGACGAAGCCGCATCCGTGATCAAACAGGCCGCAGAGCAGCAACCCGGCGTCGCCGTGCATTTGAAAATCGGTGCAGGGTGGGACCACCAGTTCGACTTGAGTCCGGCGCAGGGGCACGAAATCAAGGCGGAATCAAACGGCGTCGAGATCCTGTTCGACCTCATGTCCGCCCAGCGCGCAAATGGCCTCGAGATCGGGTTCACGGAAACCCCGCAGGGTGCGGCCTTCAATATCCGTAATCCCAATGCGCCGCCGCCCGTCAAACAAACCACGCCCGGAGAGCTGCGCCAGGCAATGGATAATGGGCAAAAATTTCATCTGTTCGACGTACGCGAACCTCATGAACTGGAAAAGGCCCGCCTTGCCGACTCGCGCCTTCTGGACCAGGAGGCGGCAGAATTCATCGAGACACTACCCGAGGACGAAATGCTCGTCTTTTACTGCCACCATGGCCACAGGAGCCAGTCCGCGGGGGAGTATTTCAGGAAGCAGGGGCGGCATAGACGCCTGGTCGCTGGAAGTCGACAAAAACGTTCCGAGATACTGATCGGGAATTGATTCGCGGCCGGCCCATCCCGGGTTGCATGGGGTCAAGCCCCGGTGTTTTCAGACTTTAGAGGCGCCGCGTCTCAGCGATCCGTTTCGGTCGGCGTGTTTTCCGACACATCGGGTAAGGAAATTTGCTCCGCCGGGGTCGCGATGGATTTGGGGACGCCACGAATGATGACAAAACTTAGATCGTCCGCGTGGCCCGGCAGTTGACCTCCATCACGGGTCATGCGTGACTGGCAGGTCTTGAAGATGAAACTGGCCGCCTTGTACAGCGGGACGATGCGGATCGCCTTGTTGATCTCGTCCAGGTACATGTTGTCCCAGAGACCGTCGCTTGCCACCACGATCCGGTCCCGCGGTCTGATTTTTTGAACGGGACCCATGTCGATGTGCATCTCCGGCGAGCCCACGATGTTGGAGATCAGGTGCCGCTCGTCATGGTGCAGTGCGTCGTCACTGTGCAGGACCCCGGCCGCGATGGCGTAGCCCGTCGGGGAATGTGCGGTATTGGCGAATTTCACTTTTCCCTGCCCGCCACAGATCAACGTGCTGGAATCCCCCGCGTTGAATACGCGGATGCTGCTGTCGACAACGGTGACGGCGGTCAGCGTGGTTGCTGAACCAATCCCTAATTTCTGAATCTCGAGGTTTGCCCGTTCGAAGGCGTCCAGGACTCCTCCCCGGAATACGTCGGGGCTGATCTGATCGTCGTTGACGTTTTTGAAGCGGTCCACCAGCACCTGGATAGCAAGCTCCGCGGCGTCACCACCTCCCGGCTGCCCGCCCATGCCGTCCGCCAGCATCACGAGCAGGGCGTTGCGCCAGGCGATCCACGCTACGCAGTCTTCGTTTCGGGTGGTCTTGGCGGGAGACCGTGAACTGAACACAGCGACTTCCCGACCAGCCAGATTATTGATATCCGGGGATTCGGAATTTCGATCGAAATAGCTGCGGATCTCCGGCATGCGTCACCTACATGTGCATCGTTTCCAGGTGCTGGCAGAGATGCCGCACGGAAACGGAATTTCTTCAGTATCAAGCCCCGACGCAGTCCGCAGCAGATGTACTTTACCGCCTCGGACTGCCGAGAATAATACTTCGCCCCGCCGAGCGCCTCCCGATAGACATGGATCAGATCGATCAGGTCGTCGTGCATGTACTCCTTGCGGGTCGACCCCCGGTAGAACATATCCAAAAGCTTCAGTTCGAATTCCAGGCCAAATCGCTGCACGATGATATTGTCGGTGTGCAGATCGCCGTGGTATTCGCCGAGCCCGTGGACGCAGCGAATGCCCGTTGCCAGGGCGTAGAGTAAATGGGTTGCCGCGAATGGACTCAGGCGCCCGCCCGGCTGCCTTTCCAGAAACGTGGACAGCAGCTCTCCCTCCACATACTCGGAAACCAGGAACGATATTTTATGTCCCTGGACGCTGACCACGTCCCGCGTGTGGTAATGAATGACTATCGGGCAGTTGCGAAGCTTGTGAAGCTTCCGGGCATAGGAGCGCAGGTTGCGGTCCCTGACGTTACGCTCGGGGAAGAAAAACTTCGCCGTACGTTCAATACCTGTAGACAGTTCACGGATCAGGTACACCTCTCCTTCCCAGCCCCGGCCGAGAAGGTTTATGATCTGATACTTTTCCGAGACGATGGTCCCCGGCTCGAGCGAAAACGCTTTTAATTTTTTAATGCTGGGAAAGCCCATGATCAATTTTTCTTCAGGATGTCCATGCCGGTGCTCCCCTTCAAATTACCCGGGAGCGGTGCGTTCGATGATAATCGATTGATAGGCACCCGTGTCACCTCTGTGCGGGTTGAATGCTCGTTTCCACCCCTGTTTTCACTGCCTCATCCCCGGACCGATCAACCACATAGCACTATTGTTTGAACGCCGGAGCAGAATTGATTAGTCTTGCCTCCAACATTGACCCCACATTACAGAGACGGACGATGAAATTTCAGCTCGTAATCAACATGGAAAGAATGCAGCCGGACATCAGCATGGACGAGGTCATGCGCCACAACCTGAAAATGGTGCAGGTTGCCGAAGAGGGTGGATTCGAGAGCGTGTGGGCCGCCGAACACCACGCCCTGGAAATGACCATCGCCCCGAACCCATTCCAGATCCTGACCTGGTTCGCGGCGCACACCTCCCGGATACGACTGGGCACGGCGGTGGTCGTTGCCCCCTACTGGCACCCCATCAACCTGGCCGGGGAGGCGGCGCTGCTGGATCTTTACAGCGGCGGCCGCCTGGAATTCGGCATCGGCAGCGGGGCCTACCAGCGGGAGTTCGACCGCATGGCCGGCGGCCTCAAGCAAACCGAGGGCTACAAATATGCGCACGAGATGCTGCCCGCGGTAAAAGCCCTTTGGCAGGGCGACTACGAACACGACGGAACCTACTGGAAGTTTCCAGCTGCCACCTCCGTGCCCAAGCCGGTACAGGAGCCCCATCCTCCGATCTGGGTGGCGGCACGGGCGCCAATTACATTCGACTGGGCGGTGGCCAATGAATGCAACATTATGACCTGGGCACTCACCCGCCCCTTTTCCGAGGTCGAAACCTACAAACAGCGTTTCGACGATGCTTTGGCCAAACATCCGGAAGCGAAACGTCCCCAGTTTACGACCATGCGTTATTCCGCGGTTTGCGCCAGTGACGATCAGGTAACCGCGGCTGTCGATGCATGCATCGGACAATTGGGCCGATTCCAAAATCTGTTCAAAAACCTGGGCGGGGTCAACAATGGCTTCCCGGAAGTAGTGGACCTTGGCGAATTATCCAGCCGCCAAGAATTCAGCCGTAATACCTTGCGGGAAAACCTGGTGTTTGGCACCCCCGATGAGGTTATCTCCAAACTGAAACGATACCAGTCACTTGGCGTCGACCAGTTCACCTACTGCGCCAGCTACGGCCTGGGAATCCCGCAACAGCAACAGTCGCTGGAATTGTTCATTAGGGAAGTCATGCCGGCCTTCGAAGAATCACAGGCACAGACCACCGTCGGCTAAAGCGCGGTTCATACATTGTTCAGCATGGTGCCGCGAATTACCGAGATCCAAGGATCCGGCATTCGCGAGATCATGGCCATGGCGCTTCAGAAGCCATCGGTCATCCGGCTCGAGGTGGGTGAGCCCGATTTCGATACCCCGTCTCATATCGTCGAGGCGGCCTGTCAGGCCCTGAAGAGCGGTTCGACGCGGTACATTTCGAACACGGCCCTTGCGCCGCTGCGGCAGGCCGCAGCCCGGTTCTTCGAAACATCGACCGGAGTAGCCACGACTCCCGACCAGATACTGGTCACCCACGGCGCCATACTGAGTCTGGCCACGGCCTGGCACCTGCTGGTCGATGAGGGCGACGAAGTACTCATCCCGGACCCGGGGTGGCCCAACTACACGATGCTGACCCGACTGGTGCGGGGTGTGCCAAGGTTCTATCAATTGACGCCGCAGTCGGATTTCCAGCCCGACACCGCCCAGATCGAATCCCAGATCGGTCCCAGGACAAAACTGATGGTGTTGTGCTCACCATCCAACCCTACCGGACAGGTGTACGGTGAATCGGTCATCAGGAATATCCTGTCCCTCGCGCGGGAAAGGGATTTATACGTGGTATCCGACGAGATCTACAGCAACATCGTGTTCGAAGGATCGCATACCAGTGCCCTTCCCTACGACACGGACGACCGCACGGTCGTGGTGCATGGGGTATCGAAATCCTATGCCATGACCGGTTTCCGCGTGGGTTTCACCCGCGCCACGGCTGACTATGTCGTGCAAGGTGCCAAATTGCAGGAGGCGCTGGTGTCGTGCGGAACCGCCGCCTCCCAGGCCGCGGCACTGGCCGCGCTGGAAGGACCCCAGGACTGTGTCAGGGAAATGCGGGACGTTTACCGTCAGCGGCGCGATCTGGCCTGCGATGAACTGACCCGGCACGGACTTGGCTTCTGGCGACCACACGGCGCCTTCTACCTGCTGATCGATATCGCACCCTCGGGCATGGACGGCAGGGAGTTCGCCCTGAAATTGATTGACGAAAAAAACGTCGCCGTTGCCCCAGGGCCGACTTTCGGTCAGGTGTCCCGGAGCTTCATTCGCATTTCCCTCGCGTCGAGCGAAGACAATATCAAAACCGGGATTGAACGGATCGCGGAAATGGTAAATGACCGCGGCCCTCACTCCGACGGATAGTTGCTGTATCCGGTTGCCTTGCCTGCGGGGTATTGCTCCTCCCAGTTCCGACCGTCGAAGGGAATGATCTTCTTGCTCTCGATGGTCTCCGGGTCCAGACAGCGGACATTGACATTGATGCCGTCCGGGTGCGAGCGGGGCGTGTAGAACGATTTGATGCCGCAGTGTTTGCAAAAGGTGTGTTTGGCGACGCCGGTGCCAAATGAGTAGGTGGTCAGGCTGTCTTCACCCTTGATCAGCCTG
>CAMYOI010000211.1 GCA_947259955.1 uncultured Gammaproteobacteria bacterium | reverse complement strand
TGGTGTCGCCCCCTGGGTGCTGCAGGCGGCTATCGCGGTGCTCGCTACAATATTTACATTGGTCATTTCAAATGTCGGAGCGACCGTTCTGCTGGTGCCGATTGCCATCAACATGGCCATCGGAGTCGGCGCCGACCCGGCCATGTTTGCACTGACGGTTGCCCTGGCAACGTCGAATTCGTTTCTGATACCCACGCACCAGGTCAACGCGCTTATCATGGGTCCGGGGGGCTACCGCGTTGCCGATTTCATTCGGGCGGGCGGTGTCATGACCGTGCTATTTCTTGTCGTGATGCTGGTAGTGCTGAACCTGGTTTTTTAATTCGGCCAGGGTTGTAAAACGATTTACCTGGTCGCTTTAATGTCAGGATCCGCGCCGGATGTTGAAATCCATCAAGCCGTTTGAGCCGCATCTCGATTCTTGACCTACCAGCCGCTGGATTTCCGCAATCCCTCGATTTTTTGCATTTTAAACCGCATTTATAAAGTTAATTCTCAGAATACTTGCATAAGTGTCAGATTTATATATCATATTCCTGCATAATCTTTATCGTAGGAGAAATGCCGTGAAAAAGCTCGGTACCGCGTTACTGGCGATATTACTGGCTGCCTGTGGTGGTGGAAACGATACCAGCAGCAATGCCGGCGGGGATTCAACATTTGGAACCCTGGCGGACACCGCCGGTACCACCGCATCGCCAGGAAATAACGGCCCGGACGCGGCGTCATCCGGCAGTAACGAACCTGCAGCCTCTTCAGAATCTTCGGGCCCTGACGGCACTTACCGCGGCCAACTCACCGCCACCCTGAGCGGGGATGGCGTGTTGCCGGTAACGGACAGCACGGATCTCGAGATCGTGATATCCGGCTCCGACGTGACGGCAACCGCTGAAGGCCGGAGTTACAAAGGGCAACTCAACGGAGATTCATTTTCGGTGAAAATTCCCATAGACCAGGAAAGCAGGGGCATTGTGTGCAAGGGCACGCCCGTGCTGGAGGGGAAGGTAAAAGACGGCACGGTGTCGGGTACGGTTTTGGGTACGGGTGAATGCTCGTCGGAAGCGACGAGCGTCCCGGTTTCGGTAACAGGAGAGTTCACGGCCAGGAAATAACCATAACAAAAACGCTAGTTGAAAAATGGCCGGCAACCGCCGGCCTTTTTTTGGCAAATCCTCGAGACAATGCAGCACCGGGTCTGAAGCGGATACAATCGACGGATGCCAACCCCTCGCGCGACACGTGACCGCCTGCTCCAGCATTTGAATGACCGCTGTTTCGTGACCGGCACGGAACTGGGCCGGGAACTCGGAATAAGCCGGGCCGCCGTGCACAATCACATCGATACGCTGAAAGCGTCCGGATTGCCCGTCGAGGGAATCACGGGCCGGGGATATCGGCTTGCCCGCGGCGTCAAGCCGATGGACGGGCGGTTCATCGAGGAGCACCTGGATGGTGAGTCTCGCCGGCATGTCAGCAGGATCATCATCGAGCACTGCGTTGATTCAACCAACGACATCGTTTCGAAACTGGCTCGCAAGGAATTGATTCACGGCGTGGTTTGCATCACGGAAGCCCAACCCGCAGGCCGCGGCCGACGTGGGAAACACTGGGTCGCCACCCCCTTCCGCAATTTGCTGATGTCTCTTGGCTGGATGTACGAATCCTGGCCGCCGGAATTGACCGGTCTGTCCGTTGCTGCCGGAATTGCACTGATCGAGGCCATGTCAGGGATGGGAATAGCCGGCCTGGGCATGAAATGGCCCAATGACATCGTGTTTGACGGTAAAAAACTTGGCGGGATCCTCATCGACATCACCGGCGAAAGCAGCGGACAGTGCACCATCGTGATCGGCGTCGGCATCAACGTTCATATCGACGATAACGATGATCCGCTCATAGATCAGCCCTGGACGGACCTGACTCGGGTACTCGGGCGTGCCGTGGATCGAAACGAGCTGGCGGCGTCATGTCTTTCCGGGTTGTGCCGCCTGCTGCGCGAGTTCCCCGGTACCGGTTTCGAACCCTATCGTAAGAGATGGACGGATGTGGATGTCCTGACCGGGAACGCCGTCTCCATTACCACCCACGAAAAGGGAGATACGATTGTCGGCGTGGTACTCGGTCTGGACGCCACCGGCGCCCTTGCGGTTGCCGTCGAAGGTAGCGGCAAGCAGTCATTCTTCAGCGGCGATGTCAGCGTTAAGGCAAGATGAATCTTGTCGTTGACATAGGCAATTCATTCCTTAAGTGGACGCTCGTGGACAACGGTCCGTGGCGGAAGGGGCGCTCCGTGCGCCTCCAGGAAGATATCAATGCATTGCTGAACCGGATATGGGGAAACATCGACCCGCCTCAGAATGTCCTGGTTTCCAATGTGTCGGGAAGGCGTGTCACGACCGCACTCGGTGCGTGGACTGCCGCGAACTGGGGAATGAAACCGCACCTCTTTCAATCAGCGGATCGGTTTCAGAATATACGCAACGGATACCGTGTGCCGGAGCAGCTTGGATGCGACCGGTGGGCCGCGATTATTGGTGCTCGATCTCTTGCGGAAGGTGATTTGTGTGTTGTCGATTGTGGTACCGCCGTAACCATCGACGCACTCACCCGTGACGATCGATTCATCGGCGGTGTCATATTCCCGGGGGTCGCACTGGTCAGGAACAGTCTTTTGTCGGGGACCTCGGAAATCTCCGAAAAGCAAGCCGGCTACAAGGAGGTATTGGGCCGGACCACGGCCGAGTGTGTGTCCGGCGGAAGCTACTTCGGCGTGGCCGGTGCGGTGGACAGGATCCTGTCGGAGATGGCATCGACGCTTGATGAACCAACGCCGTTAATTACAGGCGGCGGCGCGCGGTTTCTGTTACCCTTTCTAGATCATTCACCGCGAATGGAACCCGACCTGGTGCTGATCGGGTTGGCTCAAACACTGAGGTCGCCGGGCTAGACAGATATGAAATGGATAGTGGGGATTTTGCTGGTCTTGAATACCGGCCTGTTTCTGTGGGCCTACGGCAAAAGGCCGGCAACCACGGACTACATCAGGCCCACCGTCAATGGTGAAACCATGATGTTGATCAGCGAAATGCAGCCCGTCAAGTCAACCGTGGTGATAACCCCCGTGAAGAGCACGACCGAACCGGATGGTGAATCGGCGATTAGTGGAGAGGAGCGCACGGAAGAGGTCCGGCAGGCGGTGGTCGAACAGGTTCCCACATTTTGCCTTCGGGTCGGACCTTTCTATGAGGAGAACCTGGCCGAGCGGACCAAAGAACGGTTGAAGTCGATGTCGCTGGCGGTGAATTCGCGCGTGGTTCAGGCAAGGGCGATCAGGGCCTATCGGGTCTACGTGGGCCCGTTCGATACGCGTTCGGAGTTAGACGCGCAACGCAATGAGCTGAATGCCAAAGGCATACGAGACCACTATATAAAACGCGATCCTGGTAAAAAAGACGTCATCTCCCTTGGTTTGTTTACACAGAAAACCGGCGCAAATTCACTCATCGATCAACTCCGGGAGAAAGGCGTGATCGCGCTGTCGGAACCGGAAGACCGTCTGCTGGACCCGACTTTCTGGCTGGAGCTGACGGATTCTGAAGCCAATCGCAAGACGCATCCAGAGCTTTCCGTCGTCAAAAGCTGGGGAGACAGCCGCACGAAGTTAACCGAATATCCATGCTCCTGACGTTGCCACAGGACGCCCCATTTTTTACAATTGCCCATCCACACCATAAGCCCGCATAGCTCAGCTGGTAGAGCAGCTGATTTGTAATCAGCAGGTCGTTGGTTCGACTCCGACTGCGGGCTCCAGTAACCACGCGGGTTTCCGCATTTCCTCCCAAGCCTTTCACTCCTCATGGAGCAATTGGGTTCGCAATCACCATTGGAAAATACGCTGACAGGCCACACAGAGCGTTTCACGCGCCTTTTGCGTACGCTGTTAACTTCTGGAGTCACAAAGAACTAAATTTATTCGCGATATTGCAGACCATGCTGCATTGTATTGTGAGATTCTGTAAACACTTCTTGTGTCGACAAAGGTGTGACGTGTACCGCGTCCGCGAAAGTTGAACTGAATAGTCTGATTGTTTAAGAGAGGGTTTCGACTGATCGTTCACATGAGAAGGAAAACGATAAGGACTAACAGAAACACTCAGCAAGCCGGTGCGGAGAAGACGGTACAAGATATCCGCCGCGCCACCTGAAGGCGGTGCTCAGCAGAAAAGATCCGTATCGTATTGGAAGGACTTCGAGGCGAGGAAAACATTGCGGAGATCTCACCCGACCAGTGGGCAGTCGCGAGACGCACTGCTTTGCGACGAAGTGCTACCTCCTCCAACCCCGACCGTCGGGCATTGGGTCGTTGCAGCGAAACAGGCAGTGATCAGGCAGAATCGGCAATTTCCAGCCAGGACAATTTCACCTTAGAATGATCTCAACTAACAATAGCGGTGCCTGCTGTATTGATATCATCTAGCTGCCTATGGGAGAAGGATAATGTTTGGACCTAGTAACCTGCCGTATCCACAGGATCTGCATATCCACACGATTTTTTCGGACAAGGATAGCTCGGTTGTTCCGGAGCAGACACCGGAACTGGTCGCTCGGATTGCGCACGCGCAGGTTATCGGAATCAGCGATCATTTCGAGCATTTCGCCGACAAGGCCTATGAGGAATATGTGGCACGCGTCCGCTCGCTGGATATGTTTGTTGGAACCGAGATTGACGGTGCGGCTTCAGTTGATTTCGCAACGAGTCTCGCCTTCGACTATTACATATATCATTGTCGCAACATCGCGGCAGATTATCGTGGAATAGAACGACTGCTCGCTACCGGGCGACCGGTGATCATTGCCCACCCGAACGCGCTGGATACTGATCTCGATCGAGTCCCCGAGACGTGCCTGGTGGAGATTAATAATCGGTATGTTTGGCATTGCGACTGGATGGCGTTCTACGGGCCGCACGTGGACAGGTTCGGGTTCGTGATTAGTTCCGACGCCCATCAACCGAATTGGCTCAGTCAGAGTGTCGCTCGTCGAGCAGCAGAGGAGCTGGGTATTCAGGAAAAGTGTATAGTGGAGGTTCTAACACATGTCTGAATTGACAGATAACGGCAGATATAGCAGGTCACACAGACCTGCCTACTATATAGGTGTGGAAATTGGGATTCTATCTGCAACTTAAATGACAAGTTAAAATCGATCGGATAGTCTTGGGGAATACTTGGGTTTCCCATGGCGGACATTTACCCACATCCGTACCAGGCATGAAGAGAGATGACTACGAGATTGACGGTTGCAAGTATGAGAATTGCCGTCGGCCTGTTGTTATGCCTATTGGCCATAACGGTGACTGAAGCGCAACAGGTGCCTCAGAGTATTGATCCCCAGCTCGTTGGCCAGTGGCGCCATACTTCGGGTCATTCTGATGGCGGCTTCTCCATGACTACAGATACCTTCTACATGCTGAAGCGCGACGGTACTTTCGAGTGGCATGCGAGAACGGTAGGGACTGCAGGCGAGTCAAATTCAGGCCCCGAATACGGATATTGGCGAGCAGGCAACGGACATCTTTTTATTCAGTTCGACGGCGATGAAATATCCAGCATGGCTTATAAATTGAGCGGCAATAGCTTGTTACTGCCTGAAGAGACACACTTCAGGCTCTGGGAGCGAATTCGATAGTGCATTTGCCAATGGTGAACGCGAATCGCACAGTCGTCTCTCCTTGAAAACCGTGAAACAGACTACCCGTCGCCAACTTTTACGCCTAAGTAATTTTGGCTTGATACTGTCTGTTGCTTTTTCTAAATAGTCCGGCTGGTTCGGATTCAGAATTCGATATTGGTCAGTTCTGGGCATTCGCCACTTGCGGTAATTGCTTTGGCAAACCTTGCAGTCTTAGTTTCCAAACCTAGGATGATCCTCACTCGCTGCCTCGGTGTGTTTGACCTAACAGCGCTTACGGCAACAGGTGACAAAGGCCCGGTGTGGCCGAGCGGTAACCGAATACGATATCTCATCGTCGATCGGTGCGCGCTTTCCACCATGCGATGGGTGCCGGGAATGACGGCAATTTGGCGCAATACCGGGAGCACGCTATCGATACCAAGATGCTCGGCGAAGGCGCCGAGCATAGGCTCGCACCCGGCAAAGCGCTCAGGCATGAGCGTGATCACGCTATTTGATGGGGTAGTTTGCAAATTATTTGAGGGGGCAATACGCCGTTTTCCGATTTGGTAGTGCAGAATGACCTAGGGGAGTGGCTCCTTAGCGGTGTGGTCCGCAAAAACCTCATCTGCCTCCATTCTAGCCGGCTTCATCAAGCCTTTTTGATAGTGGATAATCTCAGAGATGGGATTCGACTTACGGTACACGGCGATTTCCGTCAAACTGGCCTTGGTAACAATTTTGGGATTGTTCCTTGATCTGCTCCGGTACCTGTATACGGGTTTACGTTCTGATACGGTGCTCGCAGCCGAGAACCTGTTCCTACGGAAACAGCTCGCTCTATATCAAGAACGCCACGTCAAACCACGCCGAATCGATGCGGCAACACGAATTGCCTTAGAATTTCTGTCGAAGCACTTTAATTGGCGACCAGCGCTCGTGCTCGTCCAGCCCGCTACGCTGGTGCACTAGCATCGACAAGGTTTCCGCTTATTCTGACGACCGCGAGATGGCCTTGGATAATGTGAGCTGGGGCGAAGAACGGATCGCGAATGAGCTATTGCTCAAGCTCGGAATCCGTGTCTCACCGCGGACTGTTCGAAAATACATGCCGAAACGCCCCGGGCGTGCTCCTCGCGGCGATCAGCGCTGGTCTACGTTTGTTCGCAACCATGCTTCCGCGATCGTGGCATGTGATTTCTGTATCGCGGTTACGGCAACATTCCGACTGTTCTATGTATTGGTGGTTATCGAACAGGGTTCGCGCCGCCTGTTGCACTGCAATGTCACCGAATTTCCGACCGCGGAGTGGACGTTACAGCAACTCCGTGAGGCGATTCCCTGCGAACACCCATATCGTTTTCTAATCCATGACCGCGACAACATCTTCTCAAAGGAACTCGACAGATCCATCACGCGTCTGGGAATCGATGTGATCGAAACGCCGTATCGTAGTCCGCAAGCGAATTCGATCTGTGAACGCGTGATCGGATCGATGAGAAGGGAGTGTCTAGATTTTATGATTCCCCTTAACGAAACCCATCTTAGAAACATCGTAAGAGAATGGGTCGCCCACTATAACCGGTCGAGACCACATGCAGCGCTCGGGCCAGGTGTCCCTGATCCGCCGCCCGGTATCCCCGTGTTGATCGGAAATGATCGTCACCGAATTGCTGACGGGCGACAAGTGATCTCCAAGCCAATCCTTGGAGGACTCCATCATGAGTACACACTTGTACCGGTTTAAGCGCGATGACTTTTTTGCGGACCACAGGTATAACGAAGCCCGTCCACATAGCACCTTGGACGGTCAAACGCCGAACGAAGTCTATGACAGTTTACGCACAGTTAATCAAAGACCTCGAATCGAGCCCCGCGAGCGCTGGCAACGTCGTTCGCCATGCGCCAAAGCACTTACCCTCGTTGCTGGTAAACCAGGCGACCAATTCACGCTCAAGGTCAACTATCACGCCGGGCGTTCGCATTTACCGCTCGTCTCACTGCAGCGCGCCGCGTAGGGCGAGACACTATATATAAGACTCTATATATAAGTATCCTCGGCCGTAATGTTGCGCTCAGCCGCAATGGTGCCCGCGGAAATCCCTTCACAGGATTTTCGACTCTGAATAGTCGTAGACACGCGCCTCGAACTCATGAGACATAGAGCCCACTATGCTTCCCGGCAGTCCATCCACTCAAAAGTGCTACCCCAAAACATTCGGTGGACCACTACACCCCACGGCATCTTGCTTCAAACTCCCCCGTAACGTCGGACGCCAGCGACCGTGTCGCCTACTTTAACTGGCTGTCCTTACTGCCCCGGCGGTTGTACCCACCGATGTCGATCTGCCGCTGTTCCAGGTCGCTTTGGCAAGTTACACACAGCCGGGTGCCGGGTATCGCCTTGCGCCGCGCTGGCGGGATGGGTGCATCGCACTCCTCGCAATGAGTAGGGCTCTCGCCCTTAGGTAACCGGCTTTGTACCAGCTTGACCGCATCTTCAACGCTGGCGTCAATCTGATCTTGTACGGCCCCGTCTCGGGCCCAACCTCCGGCCATAATCTACTCTATTCGTGAATTGGATGAATCTCTGTGCTACGCGATAGCAATCTTATCCCGACCGCATTCTTAGTTTATTGTACCGGCTAGCTCGCAAGGCGGCCAATTCCGACCGTAGGTAGGCAAGTACGGTTTACGGGCGCGGCTGACGTTCTAATCTACCAAGGCTAAAGTATCTGAAACGGGTCGTGAACGGCTGTCCTCCGTAACAACCCTATCTGCCCTACTCTGAACGTGTGGGTGTCGGAATAGCGTTCATGCGGCAATTGGAAGCTGGACCAACCCACGGCAGTGCATCTGCCATCTGAAATCATCGATCTTCGCAGGCGATGCCCTGGATTCGCCAAGCGAAACGTGAACACGTTCGTGGTTGTAATAGTCCTTAAACTCGTTGAGTTTCCTCTCCAGTTCAACCGTA
>CAMYOI010000210.1 GCA_947259955.1 uncultured Gammaproteobacteria bacterium | reverse complement strand
GTGACCAAGGCGGCCATGCTGATGGTTGCGGTGGGCTTCGGCATGCTGTTTTTCTCGAAGCAGGAGAAAATCAAGCAGTACGGCGGCATGATCATGGGCCTGGGCCTTGTCTTTTTCGGGATGGCGGTAATGGGTGACGCCATGAAGCCGCTGCGCAGCTACCAGCCGTTTCTGGACCTGATGACCAGCATGGAGAACCCGCTCATCGGGATACTCATCGCCGCCGCGTTTACCGGACTCATTCAGTCCTCGTCGGCAACGACAGGGATCGTGATTGTCATGGCCAGCCAGGGATTTATCACCCTACCAGCCGGGATAGCCCTGGCATTCGGGGCCAATGTTGGTACCTGTGTGACGGCCATGCTGGCCGCTATCGGCAAACCGCGGGAAGCGGTCCGGGCCGCCGTGGTCCACGTGCTGTTCAATATCTTCGGCGTGCTATTGTGGATCGGGCTGATAAGTCAGCTGGCGGAGTTGGTAACGTGGATGTCACCGGTTCACGAGGAATTGACCGGGACCGCGAAGCTGGCCGCGGAAGCGCCGCGCCAGATCGCCAACGCCCACAGCGTGTTCAATGTCGTAAACACTCTCGTCTTCATATGGTTTACAGGCCCCATCGCCAGGCTGGTCGAGTACCTGGTTCCGGACAAGCCGCTGGAAGAAAAAGTCATTATTGCGCCGAAGTATCTGGATGAAGAACTACTCGAGACGCCGTCGCTGGCGCTCGAGCGTACCCGGCTGGAAATTGGCCACATGGGAGAACGGGTACAGGAAATGCTGGACCGCATGATGCCCGCGGTTCTCTCCGGAGACCGCAACACCCTGCTCGATCTTGCCAAACTCGACAACGAAGTCGACATCCTGCACGGTCATATTGTTACCTATCTTGGCCGGATCAGCAGCAAGGCGCTGACGGAGGGGCAGTCCAAACAGTTCATTCGCCTGATGGATGCAGCCAATGGCCTCGAAAACATTGGCGACATTATCGAAACCGATCTGGTGGCGCTGGGTGAGAAACGCATAGAGCAAAATGTAACCGTGAGCGAAATAACTCGATCCCTGCTCGACGGCTTCCACGAGGAGGTCTCGAGGGCTGTCCGGACGGCGATAGTGGCGGTGATGGAGGACGATCAGAAACAGGCTCAGGATGTCATAGGCATGAAGAACGACATTACCAGGCTGGCCAGCGAAGCATTGGAACACCAGGCGGAACGGCTGGTGGCGCCTGAACCCGACCGGCTGGAAACGTATACCCTGGAAATCGATCTGATCGAGAAGCTGAAGCGGATCTACTATTTCGCTAAGAGGATAGCCAAGGACGTCATGCCGGACGAACTCATGGACAAGGTCGCCTAGCAGGCTGTTATGAATCGGCGCGAGGCGCGCCTCCTACAAGAGACGTAGACGCGGTGCCGGTTTCAATCGTATATTCCGCATCCGTGACACAGAAAAAATCCGATGGTAAAGCCGCCCCAGCCGAGAGCGTCCTTCTCGTCCCCCGGTTGAATGAGAAAGCATGGTGATCGCGATCCGCCGGCCGGAGGTGGCCGAACCGGTTACATCGGGTCAGGGCAATTGACCACGCGACCCGTAGTACTGATCACGGGGGCGTCCGGAGGAATAGGCGGGGCGGCGGCAGTGGAGTGTGCCCGCCGCGGTGCACGGATAGCACTGCACTATGGATCGAATCCGGACAATGCGGCAGCGACGCTCGAGGCGCTCGTTGGAACCGGCCATGCCACATTTCATGCCGACTTGACGGACCCCGACTCAATCCAGCAACTGGCCACCGCGGTTTCGAACGGGATGGGCCGGATCGACGTGCTGGTCAACAATGCCGGGATCTCAAAACGGCATGACCTGGCGGAGATGGACTACGAACAATGGCAGGACGCATGGCGCAGGATACTCGATGTCAATCTATTGGGCGCCGCTAACCTTTCCTTTTGCGTTGCCAAATTGATGGCGGCCAACGGCGGGGGAAGGATCGTCAATGTCTCGTCACGCGGCGCGTTCCGGGGCGAGCCGCAGATGCCCTGGTACGGCGCCAGCAAGGCGGGCATGAACGCCATGGGACAGTCCATGGCGCTGGCTCTGGCGCCGCACGATATCTTCGTGTTTACGGTGGCGCCGGGATTCGTAGACACCCCGATGGCGGAGAAAACGCTGCAAGGCCCGGAAGGCGCCGGCATCAGGTCGCAGAGCCCGCTGAACCGCGTGGCCCGGCCCGACGAGGTCGGCAAGACCATCGCATTCCTGTCCCTCGAAGCGCCGGAGTTTTTAACCGGCTGCATCATCGATCTGAATGGGGCCTCCTACCTTCGTTCCTAGCCGGGATTAAAACCCCTCATCCTGACCTTCTACCTCCAGGTGAGAAGGAAAATTCAATCTCCTATCAGTTCTATGAACAGGATCGGGGTGAGGGCATGGTGGAGGCCCGCGGTCCTTTGGTGTACAGTCCAAGACTCATGTGGACCCGCGCACGACCCGGCCGGAGCGCCTTCGAACACTGTACCCATGAACCAATTCAACCCGACTGAAGGTACTCCCCCGGTCACGGACTCGGATCGACCATTCCGTTTTTTCGACAATCGCGAAAAGTATCTGCTGTTCGTCACCACCACCAGCGAGAAGGCGGTAGTCGCGGAACGGGTTGGTCAGGAACTGGAACGTCTCGATCCTGCACCGCCCGCAATCAGGGTGTTCGACGCCGGTGTCGGCAACGGCGCCGTCCTGAGCCGGGTGTTGCGCGAAATGCACGCCCGCTTCCCGACCGTGCCGTTCCTCGTTGTGGGCAAGGAGATCAGCCTCGAAGATACTCGGCTTACCCTGGACGAACTACCTGACCGTTTTGCGGAGCATCCGCAAACCATAATCGTGATTACAAATCTCTACTATGCCGACGCACCGGGTTTGAAACCGCGCAAAGCCGATGAACAGAAAAATCTGCAGTGGTGGGATATCCCGCTCGAGGGGAATACCGCGCATGATTTCAGCAGTCAAATAGGCGACCTGGACGAGGTCCTTCAGAAAGGCTGGCAAACGCGCTCGAGTCCGGTCACGGGCAACCCGCACTACGTCAGACCATCCGCCCTGGTGCTGTACCGCAAAGACCATGCTTTCAGTCTGTACGACGTGATACCACGGCGCGGTGTCGCCATGGGTGGATACGATCTGATCGTCGCGGCGCAGCCCTATCGCAGCCGGATGCCCACCAAGTTCAAGGTTGACAAGGTCCTGGCGCCGCTGGCGAGATCGCTTACTTCCGGGGGGCGTATGGTGGTCGTGCAATCAACCGGTCTGGATCCGGGCATGGAAATCATCCGCCAGGTCTGGCCCGATGAGGATCCGTTCCTGACGCCTCGGCACACCCTGATTACGGCTTTGCGGAAAACGCTCAATTCGGATGACGCCGAGTTTGCGTTCGACGGTTTCAGTGACGATCGTTCGCTGTTTACCTACCACATGCACGCACTGCCGGAGGAGATCGGCAGCAATATCGGCACCTCCACGCTGCTTGCGGCCTGGAATGCCGCCGTCTACGTCGCACAGATCGAAGACCACCGCCTGACGGAAATATTGCGCAGCGGCAACTACCTCGAAGCGACGCGAAAGGTGATCCAACGGCATGGCGGACTGTGGTTTCAGGACGAGTCTTTCGTGGTGGTGCGCAATCCCGGCGAGGATCACACCGACACGTGAGGTGCGTGCGGGTTCAACAATGAGCACACTGCACGGCCTGTTCGGCCTCTTCGTGCTTCTCGCGTTGGCGTGGCTGGTCAGCGAGGACCGACGCGGCATCTCTCACGTCAAAACCGCTCTGATCGGCGCCGCAATTCAGATCGCTGTGGCCCTTTTTCTCCTGAAGCTGCCGGTCATGCAGGCTGCATTCGTCGGGTTGAACGATGGCGTGGTGGCGCTGCAGGAGGCGACTCAATCCGGCAGCGCCTTCGTGTTCGGCTACCTGGGTGGCGGACCGCTGCCGTTCGAAGAAACCCAGCCCGGCGCCAGTTTCATCCTCGCCTTCCGGGCGCTGCCCCTGGTGATCGTGATCAGCGCGCTGACGGCGCTGCTGACCTACTGGCGCGTGCTGCCCTGGCTCGTGCGGGGTTTCGCGACGGCGCTGGAAAGGACCATGGGCGTGGGCGGCGCCGTGGGCCTGGGCACCGCCGCCAACATCTTCGTGGGCATGGTGGAAGCGCCGCTGTTCGTCCGTCGCTACCTGTCCAGACTGTCGCGCAGCGAACTGTTCATGCTGATGACGGCAGGCATGGCCACGGTGGCCGGTACCGTTTTGATCCTGTACGCGACCTTCGCCGGCGCGGTTATTCCGAACGCCATCGGGCACCTGCTCACGGCGTCGATCATCAGCGCACCGGCGGCGATCACGGTCGCTAAACTGATGCTGCCCCAGTCGGGGCCACCAACGGCCGCAGAACTCGAGCCGGAACCAGGGATAGCCGGCAGCATGGATGCCATAACCCAGGGCACGGCAAACGGACTGAAGCTTTTCCTGAGCATCATCGCCATGCTGCTGGTGTTCGTGTCGCTGGTTCATTTGGCCAACGCGATCCTGGGATTGTTGCCGGAGTTGGCAGGTTCGGCGCTGACGTTTCAGCGCATTCTGGGTTGGCTGATGGCACCGGTATGCTGGCTAATGGGCGTACCCTGGAATGAAGCGGTCACTGCTGGTGCATTGATGGGTGTAAAAACGATACTCAACGAGTTCATTGCCTATGTGCAGCTATCGAATCTTCCTCCAGACTCGTTGAGCCAGCGCAGTGAACTGATCATGATCTACGCGTTGTGCGGGTTTGCCAATTTCGGCAGCCTTGGCATCATGCTGGGCGGGTTGACTATCATGGTCCCCGACCGAAGGAGAGAGATCGTGGGGCTGGGGATGAAGAGTATCCTGTCGGGCACGATCGCAACATGCTGTACCGGCGCGGTCGTCGGGATCGTTATCTAGTGTACCCCGTCGTATTGCCTAGCGCGACACCATTCTGCCGATGGGGCGCCCCCCCAGCAGATGCATGTGCAGGTGGAAGACGATCTGACCTCCGTCGCGGTTACAGTTGACGATGAGCCGGTAGCCGTCATCTGCGATGCCTTCTTCTGCAGCCAGCCTGGCCGCGACGACGAACATGTGGCCCAGTGTCTCTTCATCCTCCGGTTTGACATCGTTGACCGTGGCGATCGCCTTGTTCGGGATGATCAGGATGTGGGTCGGGGCCTGCGGGGTGATGTCGCGAAATGCGGTGACCCGATCATCCTGATAAACGATATCGGCGGGGGCTTCTCCACGTACTATCTTGCCGAAAATGGTATCTTCTGACATGGCCGGTCTCTTTCGATGCAAAGTTATATAATGCGGGCTGCGTCCATTAATTCCGTAATAATCAACTCAACCAGGTAGAACAATGAACTCGTTCAAAGCATATCGTATCCACAGCGACGATGGAAATATCAGGGCAGGGTACGAAAACGTCACCCTCGAAGATCTTACCGACGGTGATGTCGTCATACGCGCGGCATACTCCGACGTCAATTACAAGGATGCGTTGGCCGCCACGGGCAAGGGCAAGATACTCAAGAAGTATCCGCTGGTAGGAGGTATCGATGTGTCCGGCATCGTCGAGGAATCACACAACAACCGCTTCCAGCCGGGCGACAAGGTGGCCGTCTGCGGCTGTGATCTTTCCGAGACCCGCGACGGCGGTTATGCTGAATTCGTGCGCGTGCCCGCCGATTGTGCGGTGAAACTCCCCGACAACATCTCATTGTTCGAAGCCATGGCGATCGGCACGGCCGGGTTCACGGCGGCGCTGGCGGTTGATCGTATGGAGCAAAACGGCCAGACACCCGAGCACGGGCCGATCGTCGTCACGGGTGCCACCGGCGGCGTGGGCAGCGTTGCCATCGATATCCTGTCGGGCTGTGGATACGAAGTCGTTGCGCTGACCGGGAAAGCGGAATCGGAAGACTACCTCAAATCGCTGGGTGCCACGACCATCCTGCTCAGAGAAGGCCTGGATCTGGGAAAACGGCCGATGGAACGCGCCGAGTGGGGCGGCGCAATAGACAATCTTGGCGGTGAGGTGCTGACCTGGCTGACCCGCACCACGAAGCCGTTCGGCAACATCGCGGCAATCGGACTGGCCGCGAGCTGGGAACTCAACACTACGGTCATGCCGTTCATATTGCGCGGCGTCTCGCTTCTGGGCATCAATTCGGTGATCTGCTCCCCGTCCATACGCCAGCAGGGCTGGGAGCGGCTGGGATCCGATCTGCGGCCGCGCCACCTCGAGCAGATAGTCACCCGGAAGGTAGCTTTCGATGCGTTGCCCGGGGTATTCGACGATTTCGTGGAAGGCAAGAACACGGGTCGAACGGTAGTGACCATTGGTGGTGAAATATAGCCCGTACAATTCAGGGTAGAAATCACATATGACGGAGCCGCTGTGGACGCCCCCCGAAGAACGGGTCGAGAGTGCAACCATCACCGGTTTTGCACACATGGTGTCACGGCGCCACGGGGTGCGAATCGAAGGTTACCCGGACTTGCATCGATGGTCTGTAGAACACGCCCGTGAATTCTGGACCGCGGTTTGGAATTACACGTACGTCGTCGCCGAAACCCGGGGTGACACCATTGTTGAAAATATCACTGCCATGCCGGGCGCCCGATGGTTTCCCCAAGCGAGACTGAATTTCGCGGAAAACCTGCTGCGCCGCCGGGACGATACGCCCGCGATCATTTTCAGGGGAGAGGACCGGGTTCAGCGGTCACTGAGCTGGAACGAGCTGTACCGGAACGTGTCT
>CAMYOI010000209.1 GCA_947259955.1 uncultured Gammaproteobacteria bacterium | reverse complement strand
GCAAAAGTATTGAATTTTCGTAGGCTGAGTGCGAAAAGGTGCCAACAACCATTATCAGCCCTTAAAATTGTGCTTCTGACAGAAGAGGCCAGCCATGGGTGACAAAACCGCAATTCTTTTTCAGCTTGGTCCGGCCAACGACCACCGGAACTGGCTGGACTATCTGCAGTACGGATTCGATGAAGGTGATGTAGCCGAGCTGGTCCAGCTGGCCGGGGATGAAGCTCTGAACAACGCGGAGGCGGATTCCGACGCTGTGTGGGTGCCGCTTCACGCCTGGCGTGCCCTGGGTCAGTTGAGGTCTCCCGAGGCGGTGGCGCCGCTGATTGCGCTTTTCGAGTATCTGCGTGACGACGATTGGGCGCTGGGTGAATTGGGTAAGGTGGTGGGTATGGCCGGCGAATCGGCCATTGATCCGCTGGCGGCATATATGAGTGATCGCGAACGTGATGAGTTTGCAAGGGCAATGGCATTTGATGGACTCGAGGAGGTGGTCAAAACCCAGCCCGAATGTCGTGAAAGAGTGCTGGAGAATTTCAGAGACTACATGTCGTCCCCGGATTCGTCGAATAAAACCCTGAACGGCCTGCTGATGGCGAAGTTGCTCGATCTCAACGCGGTGGAGTTGGTCGACGACATGCGGCGCCTGTTTGAGATGGATTGTGTCGATATCACCGCCGTGGGTGACATGGAAGACGTCGAGATAGAGTTTGGTCTGCGCAGCGAGCGTGCGACACCCCCGCCGGATTTCCGGCAATTGTACGGCCTCGCGCCCGAACTGCCGGCGGACAGCGATGATCTCTATGCGGTGGTCGATTACTACCTCGATCGCTATGGAAACGATGATTCCGTGCTTAATTGCACTGAGCTGGACGGCTATTTCGCCGCGATTGCCTGCGCTCCGCAGCTGGTACGCCCTTCACGATGGCTGCCTGCACTGTGGGGTGGCGAGGATTTGTCGCCCGCCTGGGAAAGCATGGACGAGGCCAATGAGTTCATCAGCATAGCTATGTCGATGTACAACAATGTCATCGACGATCTCAACCAGGATAATTTCCAGCCCCTGTTTCTCGAAAGCGATGTGAAGGGCAGGACCTATACGATCGTAGACGAATGGTGTCACGGTTTTCTGCGGGGCGTTTCGCTTTGGGGCGGGCTGAACAAGGACGACAAATCGGTCCTTGAACAATCCCTGATCCCCATCCGACTACTCGCAACCAAAAAGGGATTTGAGGAATTGGATTCAATGCATGATGACGCCGTTGAGCTGGCGCAAGCCAAAATCGAACCTGCCGTGCTGACTCTGTATCGACACTTCAGGTCGTGGCCAGGTCAGGCGCCTTCCACGTTCGTTCGTGAAATTCCCAAAGTGGGACGAAATGATCCTTGTCCCTGTGGCAGCGGCAAGAAGTTTAAGCGCTGCTGTCTGCATTGAGAGGGCGTCGCGAATCTTTCGCAGCCTAGGGGCACGCAGTTGGACAGAACGGAACGCTTCTACAAGATCGACCAGCTGCTGAAGTCCCGCAGGATGGTCCCACTGTCGGTATTCATTACTGAGTTGGGTGTCTCGCGATCAACGGTCAAACGTGACATCGAATACCTGCGAGATCGTCTGCTGGCGCCGATTGTCTGGGACCGGTCGGCGCGTGGTTATCGTTTCGATACTGCGAAACGGGGTGACGATGCGCGTCAGACCTTGCCCGGTCTCTGGTTCAATGCATCGGAGGTTCACGCCCTCTTGACAATGGAGCACCTGCTGTCCAGCCTGCAGCCGGGATTATTGAGCGCTCAGATCGAACCGCTGCGTTCACGGATTCATCGCCTGCTGGATGGCAGGGATCACGCAAGCGACGAAGTGCTGCGGCGGGTGCGTGTGTTGAACATGGCGTCGCGGCCGGTGGCGTTGAAAAATTTCGAGACGGTGGCTAGCGCGGTGCTGGGCCGGCGCCGGCTTCACATCGATCACTATAACCGGAGGACCGATGCCACCGTTTCCCGCGAGGTGTCGCCGCAGCGCCTGGTGCACTATCGGGACAACTGGTATCTGGATGCCTGGTGCCACCTGCGCGATGCGTTGCGGAGTTTCGCGGTGGATGCCATCGTTGCGGCCAAGCTCGTGGATCGCAAGGCGAAGACCGCCGCCGACAATACGCTCGACAAGGAGCTGGGCACGAGCTACGGCATCTTCGCCGGCAGGCGAACGCAGACGGCGGTGCTGCGGTTCTCCCCTGATTGTTCTCGCTGGGTGTCCGGGGAGGTCTGGCACCCGCGCCAGGAAAGCGAGTTCGACAACGAAGGATATCTTGTGTTGCGGATCCCGTACTCGAAGGATACTGAACTCCTGATGGATATCCTCCGCTACGGTCCCGACGTCGAGGTGATTGGTCCTCGTTCCCTTCGCGACAAGTTGAGACTTCGACTCGAGCAGACTCAGAAGCTCTACGGTAAGTAAGTTTTACCGGCTCACCTGGTGAGCCACTGCCTGGCGCACAATGGCACCCTGTGGACAAGTCTGCCCGGTTTCGGTCACGATTCCGGCACGGATCCATAAATCCTGTATGTCAAGGGGGCCGCATGATAGTTTCTTTAGTCGAACCGCACCGAATCGAGATGTTTCCAATGAACGACACGAATGACCTGGTGTTGCGCGCCATGCGCCTGGCCGAAAAGGCGCACCGCACACGAGAGGCGGGGTCTCACTTTCGAAAGGGCCCGGGGAGCGTGGACAAGCCTTCCTATTTTCTGCACCTGACCGAGGTTGCCTGGATGCTGCAGGATGCCGGATACGCCGCGTCGGTGGTGGCTGCGGGGTATCTGCACGACGTGATCGAGGACTGTGACTACACCAGGGAGATGCTCGCAGCGGAAATCGCAAACGAGCGTGTGGTGAGTCTGGTGTGCGCGGTCACAGAGCCGGGAATGCACCAAACGTGGGAAGAGCGCAACGCGGTGTACTTTAAAAATATACGGGATGCGGCGGAAGACGTGCTCGCCCTGTCCTGTGCGGACAAGACCTCCAACCTGAACGACATGAACCGGCTGAATGCGGAAGGGCATGCGGTCGGGGCGTTCACCAGCCGCGGCCACTCGAGCCAGCTCGGCAAGTTCGTCAGCCTGGATCGGGTGTACCGGGGAAAGGTGGCCGAATCCATTTACACGCGATTCAGAGTGGCCCTGAATACGTTTGAAAGTGCGGGTTATTGATTCATTATTTGCGTTTCCTTCTAGCTTTTGTAAAAGCATATTTCACCCATTTGGGTGAGGATATTTTCGGATTTCAATGGTAACTTTCAGCGTACCTGTAATCTGTCTGAATCCATGGAGGGATAAGGATGCATGGCCGAACATCGAATTGGCAACGGAATGCAACGAGGACGATCTTTTTTATTGGTTTGATTGCGGCGCTGATGTATGTATTTATCGATGACGCCAGTGCAGATATCGAAGTTTGGGGATGTCAACTCCCGCGAGAAGAATACCTGGCATTTGGCACGGAAAGCACGGGGGCGGAAACCTGTGCATACGCGCATGTGCGAAGATTCGCTTCAGAAAAGCCGGATCCATGTATTGATGTTTATGGTGTTCCCATTGAATATTGCGAGCGTAATTATCATTCCGAGTGGTTGCACCACTATTTGTGTATAAGGCGCTACTTCAGTTGCGAGGATGACACTTACCGAAGTACATCTTTACTTGACCAATGGACATTTCAATATCTTGGAAAAGCATGTTCCGACGCAAGCGTCATCGATCTGCTTACCGGGGAATGTAACTGTCCCGCGGGCACACTCTTGAAGCGCGGGCAATGTATCGTTCCGCCAGCCTGTGAGAATTCGGGTTCGGCTGTGGGCAACCCCTGTGATGCGGCAACAGGCAACAAGTACCAGGCGGAAACCGACTATTCGGTGAGCGGTACGGGCATTGACCTGACGCGGTCCTATCACAGTGCCCAGCGGCAGGATTTTGGTTTCGGTACAGGCTGGACGGCCGGATTCGTCAAAAAGCTCCTGATCGACGGCGACAATCTGTTGATTCAGCGTGGTGCAGGCTGGCAGGACCCGTTCACAAGAGGCCGGGGTGCGTGGCAAGGCGACCCGGATTCGGATTTCCTCCTCGTGGAGGATGAAGGATTTACCCTGCAACTGAAGAACGGCGATACGGAAGAGTACGACTATACCGGCAAACTTGTTTTTGAAAAGAGCGCGTCGGGCCTGACGACCATGTACCAATACGATAGGGAAGGCCGCGTGACAGGAGTCACGGGTCCGTTCGGCCACACCATGTCATTGACGTATGACGACAGCGGGCACATCGAGGCCGCGATGGTGCCGGGTAATCTGGTTTATCGCTACACCTATGAAAACAAAAATCTTGCGAGGGTTGAGTATCCGGATGGCACATCCAGGATCTATCACTACGAAGATCCCGATCATCCCCACGCCCTCACCGGAATCACGGATGCCAATGGAGACCGGTTTGCGACCTTTGCCTACGACAGCGAGGGGCGTGCGATATCGACCGAGCATGCTCAAACAGACAACAACTCACCGCAGGAGTCGTATCATTTGCAGTACGATCAATGAGGAATGAGGCGCACTAAATACCCCATGTCCGGATATTGGCCCTCTAACGGGAGCCGTTCTCAGTATTGTCAGGTAGTGTTTCGTCTACTCTGACTTATTGAACAGGGCGGTGTCTTCCGCCTCTTCGAGTATCGCAACGGCCTGCTCGAAGGCTTTCACCGCCTCTTCGGTCTTGCCCTGGCTGAGTGCCTCGTTGCCCTGGTTCGTGAAGTTGGCCAGTTGTTCCTTTTTCTCATCGGTCATCGGATGGTTTTTTTCGGTCAACTCTTCGATTTGACTTGCCAGGGACTGCGGATCACTACTCCCACAACCGGCCGCCAGCGTGATGGCGGCCGCGATTACAACAGCGATTAGTTTATTCATAACGATTTCCACTCGTGTGTTATTGAATTCCTGAAATAGTCTGCGATTTTAAGGTAAAACGTGCAATTTTGTATCCTGGTATTTCCAACGTATCCGACAGTCGGGTTAAAATTGTAAGATATGCCTCCGTATAGACCGCAGCGCAGCCGCAATCTTTTCGATTCCGCGAGTGACAGGCCGTTCAAGTTGTCGCGTTCCAAGATCGATCTTTATCTGAACTGCCCGCGCTGTTTTTACATCGACCGGGTATTGGGTACGGGGCAGCCGCCGGGTTTTCCGTTCAATCTGAATTCCGCCGTAGATCATCTGCTCAAGAAAGAGTTCGATCATTATCGTGCGCTGGGTGAGCCGCACCCGCTGATGGTGGAATACGACGTCGATGCGATCCCTTATCAGCATGCGTCCCTCGACGAGTGGCGGGAGAATTTCAAGGGTGTTCAAGTGCTGCATGATCCGACCAACCTGCGCTTGACCGGCGCGGTGGACGATGTGTGGATCAACCCGGCGGGGGAGCTGATCGTGGTCGACTACAAGTCGACCAGCAAGAACGGCGAAATCACCCTCGATGCGGCCTGGCAGATCGGTTACCGGCGGCAGATGGAGTTCTATCAATGGCTGCTGCGGGGCAAGGGGTTCCAGGTATCGAGCACGGGATACTTCGTCTATGCCAACGGGGACAGAGGCAAGCCGGGATTCAACAATCGACTCGAATTCAGAACCAAGTTGATACCATACGAGGGGAACGTTGCCTGGGTGGAACCGGCTCTTCATGCAGTGCGTGCGTGTCTCGTCGCGGATCACATCCCGGCACCGGGCAACGACTGTGACTATTGTGCGTTTCAAAGGGCGGTTCAGGCGCACCTGGATACATGACTCGGGTGCGGATCCTTACCGCCGGTATTGTGCTCAGATTGATCTGAGTCATGCCGCATTTCCGGACAGTGGGTAAGATTGTTGTCAAATGACAGCCGAGACCCGGTCGATGACGCCTGAAGTTTTAAGAAATAGGTTCCCCGCTCTGGAAAAAGTGGCGGACGAGGCGCTCGAGCTCCTGCTTCGAACGGTTTCCGAGATCGAACTCGACTCTGGGGATCAGGTCATTTCGTCCGGGATCGAGAACGATACGATGTACTTCATTTGCGCCGGCCGCGTCAGGGTCAGTCTGGAGTCCGCGGATGAGTGCGTAATTCTAGGTGATTTCGGACCCGGCCAGTGGATCGGAGAGATGGGCATGATTCAGCCCGCCCCGGCCGCGGCGAGCGTCGTGGCGCTCGATGGCTGCGTCCTGCTCAGCTTGTCGCATGACGAGTTCATCGAACTGCGGCGAAGCTCACCGGCATTGACCAGCGTTCTCCTGCAAATGTTGTGCCGAGACCTGTCTGCGCGGCTGCATAAGACGGTTGCATTTATCGATAACGAAAAAATCGAGGGAGACTCGGATCCGGCGGCAGCGGTTGCACGAACGTCGCTGATCGAAGTCGCCAAAAGCCTGCTCGGCATAGCCGCCCGCAGTGGAGCCTGAATATGGATCTGCCTGAATTCCTGCGCACCAACCCGGCCTTCGAGGGGTTTACCCAATCCGACATCACCGTGCTCGAACGGGCATTGCGCGTGGACCGGTTCCCGGCCAACCATGTGCTGTTGAGAGAAGGTAATAAAGGTCACGAATTTTACATTTTGATGGACGGGCAGGTTCGGGTGTCTCACACGCACAAATCCGGTCGCGGTTTCGATGACCTCGGGGAATTGACTGCGGGCGATGTGTTCGGACTGCAGTCGCTGATCGACGACCGGCGGAGATACTCCACCTGCCGCACGCTCACGCCGGTGGTCGTGGCGTCGCTGCCGAAGCCGGCCTTCGAACTGCTCTACAACCAGCACACCGAACTCGCGGAACATTTCCAGTACCTGGTGGCGCGCCAACTGGTGCG
>CAMYOI010000208.1 GCA_947259955.1 uncultured Gammaproteobacteria bacterium | reverse complement strand
CAAGCTTTTTTCGATTTCACTGAAATCGCCCAGTCGGTGGACCGATGATCTCTTGCCGCTGGTTCCCGGAGACGTTCTCTCCGAAAAACCCTGCAGATACTCACGCCAAAACCGTTCGTCGTCAGTTTGCTCCGAATCCCTCTGCCTCAGCCAGGCGATGTAATCCCGGTAGGGGTGAACCCGCGGCGACACCCTATCGATGCCAGCGACGATTCGGGCGTAAATCCGCTGCAGCTCGTCAAGTATCAAAGACGTTGACCAGCCGTCGGCCACAATGTGATGACGCGTCCAGACACAAAGGTACTTGTCATCCCGATTCCGTATCAAACACACGCGCATCAAGGGGGCTTGGGACAGATCAAATCCCTCCTCGAGGTTCGATTTCAGCTGTTCTTCCAACGCGTCCGCCTGTTGCCCATTTTCCAGGCCGCGCCAGTCAAGGTACTGCCATGGAAGGTCGACTTTTTCCCGCACCACCTGAAGGGGTTCGTCGAGCCCCTCCCAGACGAATGACGTACGAAGCGCGGTGTGGCGGGATAGAACCTCGATCCATGCGGACCTGAACGCATCCGCGTCGAATCCTTCGGCTTCAACCGTAAAGCTGAACTGCTCCAAATAAACGCCCGACCGGGGCGAGGCAATGGAATGAAACAGCATGCCGTGCTGCAGCGGGGACAGGGGATAAAGATCTTCTACATTGTCGAGCTGCATCGCTATTGCGATTTATCGAGCAGGGCGGCGATTTTTCCCAGGGTTTTCTCATCCAGGTCGACCAGCGGCTCAGCAGCATCCTCGAGGTCTTCCTTTGGTCGCATATTGGGCGCGATCGGGGTATTGCCTGGACTCTCGCGCTCGCTTCCAAGCAGATCCGTCAATTCCGAGATGGTCTGATGGCTGAACAGATGGCCGGGGGTAATACGCATTCCCATGTCGTTGGCTTTCGCGACGATTTGGATTGCGAGAATGGAATCCCCCCCTACCTCGAAGAAGTTGTCATGGATGCCGATGGTATTCAGCCGCAGCGCATCGCGCCATATCTTCGCCATCGCCTCCTGCAGGGGATTTTCTGGCAGGGCGAGTGGCTGCGCGAGTTCGGGACGCTGCTCAAGGGGGTGCGGAAGCATTGAACGATCGATCTTGCCGTTGGACGTCAGGGGAAAATCGTCCATGGAAACAAAGTAGGCGGGGATCATGGCATCCGGGAGCCAGTTCTCCAGGTGCTTCCTCAGATCGGCAACGCTGATGGTTTCATCCGAAGTGTAATACGCGGCCAATTTTCGGCTGCCTTCCTCGAAGTAGAAATCGGCATCGTCATATTCGATATCCTTCAATATCCGCATGACGCTATCGGCATCGATTTCGTCATTCAGTTCGGCGAGGGCCTCATCCCGCCTTTTTTGGCCCAATCGGACGTCCCAGCTGTATGGCAAGGCGTAGTTGTGATAGCCCATCTTTCTTTTGTGCACGAATATCCCGGTATCATTTATCAGGCAGTTGGTCGATCGGCCGGTGTCTTCCGGGCGCACCCAGGGGGCGTTTTTTCTAAGGAATGCGTAAATGTCCGAAAGCGATACATCACAGTAGCGGAAGAAATCAACGAACTCGATCTCCTCGAATATCGCGTCATCCCGAAAAATCTCCACGTCGAGTGATTCCGTAACCGCATCCCGAACACGATGATAGACCTTGCGCGCTTCCAGCACCTCCCGGTCCAGCTTCTCCGGATCGAAGTCATCGCCGTCAAAGGCTTCCCTGGTCAGTCGTGTTTCGAAAAACTGGCCGCGCGAGAGCCCGGTCACGATACAGGGAATACCCTGCTCCCTCGCAATCTTAAGCGCCAGCGTGTAAATGGTCTTGAAGCATCCATAACAGACGCTGGAATGGCGATTCAGACTGTCGACGAAAATCGCCTCCATGGCTTCGGTCGTGGCGAAATAGTGCCGTATCCCCAGGTCGGAAACGGTTCGCCGTATGTTGGCCTTGGCGCCTTCGGAGATGTATCCGTTGTCCAGCGTCAATGCGTATATTTCCAAACCCATTTCAGCGAGTTTATACAGGGCGAACGTGCTGTCCTTGCCGCCGCTTAGCAGCATCATGCAGTCATAACTGCCGCTTTTTCGCCGTGACAGCTTATGCAGAATCGTGCGCAGCTCATCCATTGTGCTGAAATACGACCGGGCCCGATCGCGGTATTTCTCGAAGTCGGTACAGATGTTGCACACACCCGTGTCACTGAATGTCGTATTGGGATAGTTCGACGCCAGCCCGCATCTGACACAGTAGCGGAGATTGGCATCCTCGGATTTTTTTCCAGGCGAGATGGCGTCCACGAAGCACGCGCTGATACCGTGATGGGAAAGCAGGGCCTGCTCGACTTCCGCTTTCTCTATGCGTACGGCACCAATTTTCAACTGGTCATCGCTGCGCCCGACGTAGACTATGGTACGACTGTCTATGAAGCGGGCCTGGTCGCCGGTTCTGTACATACGTCCGCCGGGAACGAACGGATTTTCAACAAATTTCTCCGCGGTGAGGTCCGGCCGGTTCAGGTACCCGCGGGACAACCCGTCGCGGGCAATACAGATTTCACCGTTGACGCCAACCGGAACGGGATTAGAATCGGGATCCAGCACATAGATTCGCACGTTGTCCGCGGGTTTCCCGACCGGAACCGACGCGTGTGTGTCCGCGGAAGGTTCATACTCGTGGATCATGCAGCCCACGACGGCCTCGGTCGGCCCGTATTCGTTATAGATCTTTATCGATCCCCCGAAAACGTCCAGGGTCCTGGCCGCAAGGCTCGTTTTCAAATCTTCCCCACCGACGATGAGCGCTCGAATCGGCGAATCACGAAGATCCAGATTGCCTATGAGCTGAAGGTGTGCCGGCGTAAGCTTGACGATGTCGACGGCTCTGTCCTGAAAAACATCGAGCACGGACAGATCTATGCCTCCTCCCTGCTCAGGGTACACAACTATCGCTCCCCCGGAACACAGCGGGACGAATATCGAAGTCACCGTGAGGTCGAATCCCACCGCCGAGTACAGGGGAAAGCGCAGCCGCCGACCCTGGACGTATTGCCTGATCGCCCATCTAACGTACCCCGCCAAGCCAAGGTGATCGATTTCAACCCCCTTGGGTGTCCCTGAAGAACCCGAGGTATAAATCACGTATGCCGTTGACGAAGGCGCGACCTTTGGCAGCCTGGCAGACATTTCGGATTCTTCTGCCGATGCGCCGGGTTGATCGATGTACAACACGCTCTGGGATCGGTGACGATACAAATCCGCAAGATCTGCCTGCATCAGGACCAGGCCGATTGCCGTATCCTGAAGGATATAGTCCAACCGCCGTTCCGGTAATCCGGGTTCCAGCGGAACGTACCCTGCCCCGGCTTTGTGGACCGCCAGCAGCGCGACTATGAGGTCGATGGACCGCCTGGCGCAGACACCGATAAGTGGCCGGTTCCCGTCGATTCCACGGCATACGATTTTCCGGGCAAGCCGATCGGACCGTTGGTCCAACTCCAGGTAACTCAACCCGTCGCGCCCCTCACGAATTGCCTCGGCATCAGGATTGAGCCGCGCCTGCCGAGCAAACAGATCCAGGACGGTGCCTTCGCCGTCGACCGGGACCGCAGCGGTCCGGTTGAATTTTTCGACTAGTGTTTCTTGTTCATCGTCCGAAGTCAGCGGCACCCGGCAGATCATCCTGTCGAGATCCTCGATCATGGCGTCGAAAACACGCAAGAAATGGCGAACGGAGGACTGCTGAACTTCAGGTCCGAACACCGATTCATTGAAATCGAAGTAGATCAGCAGATCGCCCTTGTCCTCGAGGTCGAGTACCTGCACCCGCAGGTGATGCCCAGGATCTCCATACCCCGGGTGCAGCCACTGCGGTACGACGCGAGCGCCCGCAAAATCACCGAATCTGGCGTGAATAAAGTTCAGAACCACATTGTAGCTGAGGGCTCCCTGCCTCGTACTGGCGCCCGGAAGCGCGTTCTTGAAGAACGCATTGGCCTCGTTGGACACTTTCAGCAACAGTTCCCTGAAGGTATCGTCATCTTCGATTTCTACACGCAGCGGGAACATCTCGATGAACAATCCGATCGTATCCCTGAATTTGAGTGAAGAACGGTTGTGGGTCGGTGAGCCGATCACCACGGAATGGCCGTTGCCAATGCGGAATAGATACGCAAACAGCGCGGCGGCAACGAGTTTGAACAGCGTGAGGTCCCTGCTGATTCCGCGGATCCCGTCCTGCTCGGCAATCTCCTTGAGACGTTTGGTTCGCTGGGCACCCAGACGGCGGGGCACTCGCACGGTGCGCGCGCTGGCTGCTTTGGACTGCATTCCGTAAAAACGTACGGGTGCGCTGTCGCTTGGCGACCTCTTTTTCCAGTATGAAACGGCATCTGCGTGGCCGGGCCGGGCCTTTAGCGTTTGCTCGTACTCAACGAATTCCGAGAAACGTGGAACGGTCGCGTAGTGATCCTCATCGGAACCAACGGACAGCGCATAGTTGTCGGCGACACGCCTGAATATGATCGATGAACTCCAGGCATCCGTGACGATGTGGTGCTGATTGAAGTACCAAACGTAGTGCTCATCGGATAGCCGCAGCAGTGCGGAATCGAAAGTGCACCGGCTCAGGTCGAACTGATATGTCAGGCGCCGATTGATCCACTCCCCGGCGCACGTTTCCGCATCCGGCTCATTGGAGAAATCAATTTTGAGAACATCGTATGCAAGACTTGGCGTTACATACTGGCGAGGTGTGGATTCATCGCACTCAAAGACAATCCGCATGGCATCACTGTCATCGACCAGCTTCTGAAATGCGAGTTGAAACCGGTCCTCATCGAGCGCGGCAAAAATGTCAAAGCGCAACGCCATATTGTACAGCGGTGCTTCGGGCTCGATCTTCTGGCCAGCCCAAATCAGACTCTGGCTGCGGGTAAGGCCGAGTGATTCGACGGTCATATCAATCTGCCAGCAGATTGCCGGCGTACGCTGCAATCGCATCTACGGACGCGAAATGTTCGATGGTTATGTCTTCGGGTGGGATCTTGACGCCATATTTCTGTTCGATATGAGCCACCAGGCGCATCACGCCGAGGGAGTCGAGCAGGCCACTCACCAGCAAATCGTCGCTGCCGGAGATTGTTACACGCCCATCGAGCAGTTCCTGATAAACGAAGTCTGCGAGGTTTTGTTTCATATCATGTGGCATGGTGTTCGCTGCTTTTCTGGTATGCTGGACGTTCATCAAGGGCGCGTTTTTGCAACTCCCTGCGGTCGATCTTATCCGACGTTGTGCGAGGGAAGCTGCCCAAAATTCTTATTTTCTCCGGCAGTGCGTACCTGGGTAGATGATCCCCCGCGTAATTCATCGCTTCCTGCCTGGAAATTCCGCTGCCGCCTTTCAATACCAGGGCCACTTCTATGCATGCAGCACCCTCGATGGAGGCTACCGGAGAACCGTCGAGAACCGGGATCGAATAGGCGGCGGCTTCCTCAACCGATTCATGAGCAATAAATACCGACTCAATCTCATCGAGCTCGACGCGATTCCCCCGAATCTTGACCTGGCGATCCTTGCGGCCATGGAACAAGTATTCGCCCTCTCCGTTCAGACTCGCCAGATCGCCCGTGCGATAAAAGCGGTCATGCACATCGGCACAGATCTGACGTTTGAAAAAACAGGCTGCGTTGAGATCAGGACGGCCCCAGTATCCGCGCATCATCGTCGGCGATTTAATAAGTAGCTCTCCGGTCATTTCCGGGCTCACCTGCCGGTCCGACTCGTCGACGATCAGCGCCTCCGTATTCTTCCATATCGTGCCGATGGGGATGCTTTCCTCATAACCCGTAAGGGATTCCGGCACGTGGTAGTAGGAACATTGATTGACCTCCGCCGGCCCGTAAATGTTGCTGAACTTCGCATGGGGCCATATATTCATCAACTCCCGCAGGTACTTGGGTGGAAAAGGTTCGCCGCCAAACAGCACCCAGCGCAGCGATGTCAGGTCGCGCTTTTCCAGCACGCCCCGGAGCAACAGCTGAATCAGCGCGAAAGGGACTGAATACCACACCGTCACGCGCTCCTGCTCCACCAGGGCCGACAGGCTCGCCGGCAATTTTGTGTAAGCCTCGGGTATGATGACGGTGGTGCCGCCTACCATGGGCCCGGTGAGGTAATCCAGGGTCGACATGTCGAAATGAAGCGGGGAATGGTTGCCCAGGATATCGCCGTGTCCAAGATCATAGGTGTCCGCCGACAGCAGTGCGTAGCTGAGTCCGCTGTGATGGCTATGCATAATCCCCTTGGGAATTCCCGTGGAGCCCGAGGTAAAAATCACATAGGCCAGATCCTGTTCGGTCAAACGCACGTTGGGCGCCCGCTCGCCGTCGAATTCCCTGACTTCGTTCCAGTTCATGAATCGACATCGATGCAATGCCGGCGCCCCCGGTTCCGACATGCCGATAACAGCATCCAGCCCCCCCCTGGACTGAACAATGCCGTTAATGTCCTGCGCTTTCGCCGTGTGCGAGACCAGGTGACGGATGCCACAGCGAGTGAGTATCTGTTCGATTCTGTTAACAGGGGAATGTGGATCGATTGGAACGTAGGCGGCACCCGCTTTCATGATACCGTAGATCGCCAGCGCAGATTCCAAACTCTTGTTGCAATAGATTCCTACTCTGTCTCCGCGTTTGACGCCTTGGTCTACCAGTGCGTTGGCGAGCTGATTTGCGCCGTGCCTCAGCCCCGCATAGTCGAGATTTTCGCCCTGACATCGAAACGCAACGGACTCAGGGTGCTTGTCGGCAGAGAAATCTGCGCTTTGCGACAGGTGATATTGCACTGCGTTTTCGGAGATAGGACCTTCGCGGGCTAAAACCTCGGCAAAGTAGAGTAAATCGCGTGAAC
>CAMYOI010000207.1 GCA_947259955.1 uncultured Gammaproteobacteria bacterium | reverse complement strand
TTCCGCTGCGCGTACGTGACGACCATCCGGCGCGTCGCTGTTCAAGGACCGGTGTGTTCGCCACGGAAGGTAGTAATCCAGATACGGCGACATAAGCCTCTTGAGATGCCGCTCGTTGAGCACATGGCTCCAAGGATCAACCATCATCCAGGCATATTCAATAGAATCAACAGGCTCCTATTTTCGGGATCCACCAGTATCCCAAGCGATGACGCAGGACAGGTTCGACAAGATTGAATAATTCCCCGCCTCGACCCAGTGCGCGGGCGGGTTTGCGGCAGATTGAGGATAGCCCTTAACCCGCGTCCTATATGACGTTGGGCGTTCGGGCGATAAATGCTAAAAATAGGGAGACTGGCCGCCAAGTGAGAAATGCGGGCTAGAGTAAAAAACCAGCCCTTGCCGCCGTGTTGCGGCACGCAGGTTCACCAGCGCTGGATTCTTCGTCAGGGCCAGCAGCGTTCGGTGTTGTCCGCACCGCCGCTGTCGACCACGTTCCTCACGTTGGTCGAGGTCAGCGTGAACACCGCGCAGTCCGCATCCGATGCCTGGGTCCCCTGCGGTGTCGCCCGCGCCGTAAAAAAGGTGCCCGTGACCGTACCGATGATTGCCAGCTGATAGTACTGCTCGGGCGATACCGGCGGGTAGGGCAGTGACCCCAGGGCCGTGGCATAGGTCATATTGTTGTTGCGGAACTTGTCCTGTAACGCCGCAATTTCCACCAGCGCAATCTGCGCATCGCTGCGCCGGCCGCGCTGAATGGATTCCACAAAGGATGGCAGGGCGACCGCGGTAATGATCGCAATCACAGCCAGCACGATCATCAGTTCGATCAGGGTAAACCCCGTTCCGCCTCGATTTTGGGCCCCGGAGGCCGCACCCCCCGGGGCTTCTTTCCCGTTAGATTTCATCATCGTCTCTGATTCCAATAAACACGTTCCGGCATCAGGTTACCGACACCCTGGCTCAACGCGCCCGCCCCGGTCGGCACCAGGCCGGTGACGCCCTCTTCCAGGAACACCGGCAGCAGTCGACCGGACGGTCCGGAACCCAGGCTTTGATAGCGGTCGGTGATCTGCATATCCGAGAGGCCGTTGAAGTCCGCAAACACCGGCGAACCGGTAAACAGGTCCACCGCATACAGCCTCGAACTGCCGACAACGATACTACAAAGATCCTGTCCCGCCAGCAGCTCCGCCCCGGGCGGCACATAACTGCTGACGAAGACGATACCATTGATCACCGTCGCCTTGGAAAATCCCTTCTCACCACCCAGGGTCCCCGCATCCGAATCGTGGTTGGCCTCCAGGTCGATATACCAGCCATGCGAGGCCTGCAGCAGATCGATGGGCTCATCGGTGACCCCCGAGTCATCGTCAGCAGTCAGAATCATGACGTCGGTGATGTCGTACAGGTCGCTGTTCTGAAGCGGCTGATTGCAGCTCGCACCGGAATTACACACCGGATAATTCGTCGGTGCATTGGTGCCATCCAGCGTAATCACCCCGTCGACCAGATAATCCCGCAGCATGTAAATGCGGTCCTGCGCCGTATCCCCGTTGGGCTCCGAGCGGTCGCCGCTGACGATCGTTATCGCATCATAGTTCTGGGCGTCCGGCATGGTGAAGTACTGATCCGTCACCAGCGCGACCTCGGGTTCGTAGAAAAACTTCCGACGATCCACCGCAGCGGCTCCGTCCGACAGCGCCGCAAGCCGCGCCGCCGTCGAATTGCTCAGCGGCACCGCAAGATCCACGCGCCACACCTGGCCGCCCACATCCGTGAAATACAGCCGGTTGGTCCGCTTGGCCAGATCGGCGTCCACCAGCGCAATGTCACTCGGAATGCTGTAGAGCATATCCGACAGCTCCAGCGATGGATCCGGCTCGCTGCCCGATACCGGACCTGACGCCGACCACAGCAACGACCCGTCATCCGCATCGACGATGTAGATGGCATTGCCAATCCCGTCGGCGCCGAAGGTGCCGCCGTCCTGGTTGGTATCGTAGCCGCCCGGAAACACCAGCGCCGTCACCGTACCGCCGGACGTCTCGATCCGGGTCGGTTTGGCCGAGCCCCAGGATTGCCCCAGCTTGCTGAATCCAACCGTGACGCCACCTTCGATCCGCCAGATCAGCTTGGGCGTGATCTGCCCCATCTGACCCTGCGAGGTGAGCTTGGCACCCGGCGTGACGTTGTACGCATAAATATTGCGTCCGCCTCGACGCATGGTGATGTACATGTGCACAAAGTCGTTGTCGCCCCCGTTCACCGAGCCGTCTCCGTTGCAGTCGTCCCCCGGTACGTTGACGGGATCGATGTTGCCATCCCCGTTGCAGTCATACACCCGCACCGTCGGGTTGCCGTCCATGCCGTAAATGTGGTCGCCGCCGGCATTGGCCTTGAGATCCTCCTGGATGGCCAGCATGGCCTTGGGCACGATGATGAACTCCTCGACGCCGGTGTACTCGTCAATGACCCGCACCCCGCCATTGTTGGTGCCAACAAACAGCTTGGCAATGGCCTTGTCCGGGTTGGGATCGCCTACCGACCGCTCGAAGCATGGGCTGCTCGAGTCGGCGACATCCGTCGACGTGCACGCCACGCTGCCGTAGGTCGCAACGGCGGGCCGGCTGTGCATGGGATCGGAAAAACCCCAGCGATCGTTGGCGGTCGACCCTACCGGCGCATTGGTACTGAACCGCTTGCCCAGCATCCACTCGATCAGGGCATTCAGGCACGCGTTATCGGGACTACCCGTACCACCGCAATTGCCCGCTGCAAGCAGCGCCAACTTGAGATCGGTCGTGGGACTGCCACCGGTATCGGTGCTGTCGTCCATGAGATGCATCGTTGAACCCGCGGATTGCCCTGACGTATCCAGCGACGGATCCGGCGCGCTGCCAGAGGTGTACACGTACACCTTGCGGCCGGTATACGTCGGTATCACTTCACCGGCGCCGCCGTCGATTACCGCTAGACCATCGTCACCGACCGAGCTCCAGAAGCCCTTGGCGTCGGTCTTCAACGTGCCGAAATCGGCCGAGCCCGGCGTGGTGTTGACCGCCGGCAGTCCGTCTTTGTCTATCAACTCGCCGAATACACAGCTGATGCCGGTGACATCGTTACACAGTTCAAACTTCTTGACGTTGCCGTACCACGCAACCGAAGTTTCAGGTTCGAACAATGCCAGGTAGACGCTGTTTCTGTTGAACAGGCGGTTGAACGCGTTGACCGAAAGGCCCGGCGCCGCAAAGGCGGTCGACTCCTTCTTGATGGTCTGGATGATGTTCTGGAATACGGATGACAGTTCATCAGTGGAGTCGGCCAGGTAGAATTCACCGCCACCCACCTCCGAGATCTCATTGAGAAACTCGATCGCATCCTGGTCCGAACCGGAATCCAGGTTGAAGCCGATGGTGAACGTCCGTACGAATTGGTCTCCGTCGATGGGCGACTGGTCGGCTGTGTTTAAATACTCCGCCAGGTCCACACCGCACATCTCCGCGGAGTCCGGTGCGCGCTCGGTACCCATTGGCGTCAGCGAAGTGGCATTGAGTTCACTGATGCTGGCGTCGCAGGAGCCCCCGGTCATCGTGGGAATCAACGATGTCGAGTGGTTGCGGTTGGCCCGACCGTCCGAGAGGAACACGATGTAGTTCGGCTGACACTCGTCCTCGAACGGGGAGATGTAGTTGTGATTGCTCGTGATCCGCTCTGTGCGGCATGCAACCGAGTTCGGATTGCCGAAGCACAGGTCATTTGTATCGACCGTGATGGGGTTGCTGACCGAGCCACGCTCTATGGTGCCGGCGCCGCTGTAGGACCCCGGGTGGCTGATACGCGAGCGCTCCGCGACATAGAGTTTGCCGTCTTCACCGCTGCCGCTGTAGGACTCGCCGGCGCCGCGGGTGTTGCCGTAGTGGACCTCACCGCCCGTGTAGTAACTGGCGGCCTCGTAAAGCGCGTCCGTGATCGGCGTCCAGCCCTCCGCGGTCAGTCCGTTGATCACTTCCTGAATTTCGTTTCGCACGGTGGTCACCGTGGCCGCCCCCTGATACTTGACCGTTAGCCGCGGGGCCTGGCTCGGGCTGCCGTCGTAAGATTCCGCCCAGCGTCTGCAAGAGGAGTTGGTACAGCCGCTGCCGCCCTTGACGATGAACGCCAAGGCGTTGCCCGCCGTCCAACCGCCCCGGTTGACGATGGTCTGAACGATGCTGGCCAGGTTCGTCGTGTCGTGGGTTTCACCGACTGTCTGCCAGCCGGGCACGTTGTTCCACGGCACGCCGGTGGTAAGCGGACGATCGGTGATGTCGCTGTCGGCGCTGCTGAACGTGTCCGCATTGTCGGCATCTTCGCCATAGACGACCAGGTTTTTCGGAGTGCTTCCGGACGGCTCGTCCGTGGTGAAGGTGAGGTAGGCCTCGGTGATAATCGAATCCTTCGGGATGTCGATGTTGGTGAAGCGCATGCCTACGGCCTTCTGGATGCCGCCGTCGTACATGAATTCCAGATCGCTACTGTATCGGCGCATATTGTTGCCTGGCCGCTGCTCCGCGTCGTCAGTGCTGCCGTTGACCTGGTAAGTCGAGGTCAGAATGGTACAACCTGGCGTAGCGCCCGGGCTGAATTCCACACGAAGACGGGGCGCGCTGGCGGGATCGTAATCCCAGGCGCGGCCAATCCGGCGATCAGGATCACTGCCGCTGACGATGAAGGCCATGGCGTTGCCGCCGCACCAGCCCGTTTGGTCGACTACGGATTGCACTAGAGTTGTGATATCCGGCGTTTGCTGGGCTTCGCCGACGGTGTTCCAGGACGACGGCGTCCACGGGACCCCGCCGCTGCCCGGCTGGCGATTGGATATATTGTTGGGATCCGCGGCGAATGGACTGGCGTTGTCGCTTTGCTCCGCCTGGATCAGAAGATTCAGCGGCTGCGTGTCCGACGTCGCGCTGCCCACCTGGAACTCCAGGTGCGCGCTGTCGATGACGGCCCCTTGGGGGATGAAAACATCCGGGAAGCGCACGCCGACCAGCTGGGGACTGCCCGAACTCCCGGTGCCGTAGGTGGAATACCATACGCGCAGCACCGGTGCGTTGTCGGCGTCGCCGTTGTATGAATGGGCCTCGCGGCGATCGCCGCTGCCGGTAAAGACGAAGGCCATATCGTTATTCTTCGCCCATCCGCTGCGATCGACGATTTCCTTCACCACCGAGGAAATATCGGGCGTGATAAGCGGTTCGCCACTGCGTGGGCGCGGCGCGCCCGTCCATGCCACGGTGGAGCTGGTGAGGGTCCGATTGGTTACATTGTCCGGAGAGGCGTCGTTTGAGTTGAACTCGTTCGCGTCGTCGGCGTCTTCTCCGAAAATCGTGATGTTCGATGTGCCGGTATTGCTGCCGTCATCGATGACGAACTCGATATCGGCATAGTAGATCGTCGCACCCGGAGGAATATCGACGTTTTGAAACCTAACGCCCACGGTTGCCGCGACGAGGTCGAGGTCACCGCTGGTGAGGTTGCCGAAGGTTTCCTCGGCGTCGTCATTGCCGGAGCTGACCTGGTATTGAGGGCCGGTAGCACCCTCGATGTACTGCACGACAAGCGTTGGGCGTTCCGCCGCGCTGCCCGCACCGTCGACGCTGTAGAAACGGCGTGTGCCCCAGTCGGTTTCGTTGGTCAACAGCGTCAGCGCATTGCCGCTGACCCAGCCGGTACGGTCGACGATCTCCTGCACGATGCTGCGCAGCTGCGGGCTGGTGTAGTAGTTTCCGCTGCTGAATGTGGGCATACGTGACCAGGGCACGAGTGCCGAGGTGCGTTCGCGGGAAGATTCGGTGAGGGCGGTGTTCGTCAGCGGAGATGAATCGTCCGCGTCCTCACCTCGAATAACGATATCGACAGTGCTGCTACTCGAACTGGCGGCCATGACGGTCAGATAAGCGCTCAAAATGGTGGCGCCCTGGGGAATGGCTACCCCGCTGAACCGTATGCCCACATTGTCGTTATTGGAGCCAAAATTGAGCTCAGCGTCGTCATTGTCGTTGTCGTCGGTCTCGGTGTCGTCTGTCGAAACCATCGGTGTCAGCAACAAGGTTGTGGCAGCGGCTGCCGCCGGCGCGGCATTCGCATTCGACATCTCCAACAGCTGTGAGTCGAGGGTTACGGCGTAGTCGCTGGTGCTTTCCTCGGCATCGTCGGAGGACGACATCGCGGATACTTCGATAATCGATTCCGACCCGTCCGTCACATTGGCGTCAATGTTGCGCAACGGATAGAGCACGGGACCGCCCTCGATGGCGTGGAAGCGTATCAGGCCCACATTGACGTTGTTGGTGGTGTTGATCATCTCGGTCAACGCCTGCTTCATCCGCTCGATACGGGTGTAGGCCGTGTTGTCCGTGTTGTCCATGCTGCCCGACGTGTCCAGAACGAACAGAATGTTCGGAAGCAGACCGTTGGCTTCCGGCGTCGTCGATCCAACGTAGATCTGTGAATCGTCCGCCCGGATCGATGTCGTCAGCATCAATCCCGCCGTCATCAGAATAATCGTTAATATGCGCGTCACTTTCATCATCCTGCACCTGTCTCTGTCAATACGTTATTGCACCCCGGCGTGTCCGCCGCCCCCGGCACCCGTATCCCCTGGATCACCGTCGCGCGGGCAAACGTCGTCGTATCACCCACGCTCTCAATATCAAAATAGTTCGACGCCGCAGCGCACGCCCCCGTCGACTCCGAATGCGTCGCCGGATCATCCATCGTCCCCGCTCCCGGGTCCTGCGTGGAATCCCGATCGCCTCCACCCGCCAGCGTCGACTCAAAATTCAAACACGTCTTCACCGATGAAAATCCACCCACCGTGCCCTGATCCACATACTCATCCGAACTCGTGCAGCTCATCGATGAACTCAATCCCGATATGTCACTCAGCAACGG
>CAMYOI010000206.1 GCA_947259955.1 uncultured Gammaproteobacteria bacterium | reverse complement strand
ATTCCCAAGATAAACGTTTTGATTTCTATCCGACATGTGAACCTCTACATTGCTGGACGGCCGGCAGCATCAGCGAACCACGAACCCGAAGCTGTCTCATGCATTGAGATCCTCCTTCAGGTGTTCACAGATCGCATCGATTGCGCCGATGTCGTCTTTCTTCCTCTCGGTAGACAGGAATTCCGGCCAGCTCGACAGTTTGACCACAACCAGGTCGTTGTCCATGTCGACATAGATGAGTTGGCCGAACACCCCGCGCGCCATGATGACGCGGCGAGAAGCATCACGGATCCAGAACTGATTGCGGTAAGCCCCGTTGGGGAAGCCATCGTTGTGCGGCTCGCCAAAGATAGCCGGGTTGCAGTCCAGCGTATCATCCAGCCATTCGGACGGCACGAGACACCTCCCGTTGCCAATGCCATGGTTGAGCAGCATCTGGCCGAACCGGGCGTAGTCCCGCAGCGTGGCGTTGAAGCCGCCGTCGGCAAGTGCATAGCCGGCGGCATCCACGGTGAAACACGCGCTCTCCTCGCAGCCCAACGGCTGCCAGAGCTCCCTGCTTACCAATTCCGCAAGCCGGGTCCGCGTGACACGCTCCATACAGTGAGCCAGAACATCGGTTTCGATGGACCGGTATTCGAAACGCTCGCCGTGTTCACGGACCTTTGTTTTCAGGGTGACGATCTGATCCCACATGCAGGCGTATGTCTTGACGCCGCGCCGGGGCATCCGCCACCCGGATGCAATATCGGTTACGGCGATGTCCGAATCCGGCGCCTCGTAGTCTTCCTCATATCGAACCCCGGATGTCATGTCCAGCGTATGACGCAGTGTGGCGCCCCGCCAGGCCGTGCGCTTCAATTCCGGCAGGTAACTCACGATCAGCTCATCGGGGTCGAGCAGACCCCGGTCCACCAGCACGCCGGCCACGGTCGAGGTGATGGATTTCGCCATCGACTGTGATAGATGAAGCGTGCGTTCTGTCATCGAGTTGAAGTAGCGCTCATAGACGAGCGTGCCCCGGTACAGCACGGCGAGGCCGTCGGTGCAGCTCGAGCGCAGCCAGGCCGCGACGTTTGTTCTGCGGTCTTCGACATCGTTGAATTCGATACCATCGAAGTCCCTGTAACCGCATGGCAGTTCCCAGACCGGCCCCCGGCCGCGCCATACTTCCGTGGTGGGCAGGATTTCCCGGATATGCTGAAACGACCACCGGCTCCAGGGCGGGCGATCCCACTCTTGCCGCGGGATTCGATTTTCCCTTGCGACGGGGAAGCCCCGCATCAGGTCATTTGCATTCGGCATCGTAGTGTCCGTGAAGTCTCGCTGTCATCTCACCAAGGAACCTCCGCGACGTGGCGACCCAACCCCGCCTCGAACAGGAACGCGCCGCAGCGACCGAGACAACTCGTTTGACATATTAGTTAATTCAAAAGGGCGGCCGAAGCGGCCGCCCTCGGAACAACATGCGTGGCGTTGACTATTTAAGCAGCTCGGTCCAGATTGCGGTGTACATTTTCTTCGCCTCTGGTGAACAGGGCAATGTGAATACACCGGGGCCCGCGAGCTCCTCTGGGATGATAATTTCCGGCGCGTCCTTCATATCGGCGGGCATAAACTTGTCGGAACCCATGATGCCGTTGGCGTAGCGAGCAAAGGCGGATATCAGCGCTGCGTGCTCCGGGTCCATGACGAAGTTCTGGAACAGCTTGGCATTCTCGACGTTCTTGGCGTCCTTCAGCACCGCCACGCTGTCCATCCATAATAAAAATCCCTCCTGCGGATAGCCGAAGCGTACGTCCGTGTTCTTCTCCCTGGAGCGGAAGCCGGCGCCGTTCCAGTAAAGCGACGCGGCGACATCGCGGCCAGCGAACTTCTCGATCATCCCGTAGTCCATGGAAAGCCATTTGGGTTTGGCTTCGAGCAGCTTGTCGCGTACCTTTTTCAATACTTCCTTGTCAGTGGTACAGGGCTCCCCGCCCAGGTACATTATGGCCGTGTGCATCACGTCGTTCATTTCGGGCGGCACGTTGATCTTGCCGACCAACTCCTCGGGCGGGTCGAGCCAAAGGCTCGAGGTGTTGATTTCCCCGGAATAGACCGAGGTGTCCACGATCATGCCGACGGTGCCCCACTGCCACGGCACGGTGTAACGTCGGCCCGGGTCCCAGCTTGGGTCGGCAAACTCGGGGGAAACGTTCTTGAAGTTCTCCATCTGGTCCGGTCGGGACTCGAGCAACAGACCCTCACTGATCCAGACCGGCACGTAGTTGGCGGACGGCACCACGAGATCGAAGCCGTGTCCGCCGGCTTTGACCTTGGCCAGGGCGGTATCGTTGGAATCGTAATCCGTAACCGTGACTTTGACGTCATACTGCTTTTCGAATTTCTCGATCAATTCGGGGCTGGTATAGTTGCCCCAGTTGAACAGATTGAGCTCGCCCGCCGCACTGACAGCCCCGGCGGCTGCCAGCAGCGAGACGCCTGCGACGGTTGAAATCAGTTTGTGCTTCATCTGGTGTTTTCTCCTTGTGGTTGGTTTTGGGGTGTGGTGCGCTAGCTTTTCTTCCGATTGAGCAGGAAGAAGATCGACACCATGATAATCGATATCGATAGGAGCGCGGTTGATATCGCGTGAATCTCCGGGGTGATGACCCTGCGAAGCTGGCCCAGCATGTATGTTGGCAGTGTGTCCTGCCCCGGGGCCTTCACGAATTCCGTAATGACCACATCGTCTAGCGATATCACGAAGGCCAGCATCATACCCGCAATGATACCGGGCCAAAGCAGGGGAAGAGTAATCAGCTTGAACGTCCTGAGCGGCGTGGCGTAAAGGTCCGCAGCGGCAACCTCGAGTGACAGGTCCATGCTCTCCAGGCGGGCGCGAATGGGGAGGTAGGCAAAAGGGATGCAAAATGCGGTGTGAGCGCTGATCAGATATATGAGCCCCTGATAGCCGGTTGTCGATTTGATAATGGCGAAGACGATCAACAGGGCTACCGCGGTCACGATTTCGGGCACCATCAACGGCTGGTTGATCATGGCGTATATCGCCGTCAGCCCCTTGTAGGGTCGGATCCGGGTGGTTCCAAGGGCGGCCATCGACGCCAGTATGGTGGCCGATATCGAACTGACCGTCGCGACCAGCAGGGAAAGAATGGTGGCCTCCTGGACCTTCTCATTCTGCCACGCCGCGCCGTACCAGTGAAGCGAGAATCCTTCCCACACGGCGATGGATGAACCGGCATTGAAGGAGTACGCGACAAGCGCCATGATCGGTGCGTAGAGCATGGCGTAGCAGGTTATCGCCAAAGCGGTAAATCCCGGAAGCCGCCGGACTGAAAAGCCGAATCTGTCGGAGGTGGTATCAGCCATTCGCCTGTGTGGATCGTTGTGCAGTGCGCACGTACACGATCAGCGCCACCATGACGATGGCGAGCAGGGCAATGGAAAGTGCGGCGCCGAGAGGCCAGTTCTGGCCTTGCCCAAACTGCAATTCGATCAGGTTGCCGAGCATCATGTTTTTTCCACCGCCCAACACCCGCGGGGTGACGTAAGCGCCCAGTGAAGGAATGAATACAAGAATCGAGCCGGCGACCAGACCGGGTTTGACCAGCGGCAGGATGACCCGTCGCAACACCCTGAACCGGGTGGCGTACAGGTCGTAGCCCGCTTCCACCAGCCCGAAGTCCAGCTTTTCCATGGAAGCGTAGAGAGGCAGGATCATCAACGGCAGATAGACGTAGGTCATACCGACCATAATGGCAAAATCCGTGTACAGCATCTGAACCGGTTCGTCGATGACGCCGACGAATATCAGCAGGTTGTTGACGATGCCTTCGTTGCGGATGATTTCCATAATGGCGAAGGTTCGAATCAATAGATTGGTCCAGAACGGAATGGTGATCAAGAACAGCCACAGGTTACGGGTCTGGTCTGAGCGGGTGGCGATGAAATAGGCGGTCGGAAAACCGAGCAGTATGCACAGGAACGTGGTCATCGAGGACAGCTTTATCGAGCGCCAGAAAATAGTCACATGGGCATCTTGAAGCGTCAGCGTGTCGTCGAAGATGTCTCTGGTCAGGAAAACCCTGAACCAGCCATCGACGGAAGGCTGCCATACCACACCGCCGTAGTCACCGGGGGCTAAAAAGGAGTAAAGCAGCATGACCAGCAGCGGGCCGGACGCAGCCAGCGCCAGGACGAACAGCGCCGGGATGGTCAGCAGGATGTTACGGCGAACCTCGGCTTTTCTGGCAGCGGCTTCATAGCCGGATAATCGTGGTGCATCCAGCTGCTTCGCACCCGTTAATGTTTCGCCGCTGACCGACACGTCAGTCCCGCAAGACCTGCACGGTTTCAGGTTCGAACACTATGCCGAGCCGATCACCGGCATTAAACACATCCTGCCGCTCCCGGGTATTCTGTAAACGTGCGGTAAAGCTGCCGCCATCCGGCAGGCGAAGGTGGTAATGGGTGTCGGTACCGAAGTAGACGATATTCTCGAGTACGCCGTTCAGCGGCGACGCAGAACCGTCGGCGGTGAGCCTCACCTGTTCAGGCCGCACGGCGAGGGTCAAATGCCGCGAAGCAGCCGCGGGATGATCGCACTCCAGGGTGATCTCCCGTCCCGATGTCAACCGCACCGACATGGCGCCACCATCGGCGGACAACAGGTCAGCGGTGAGAAAATTCGTGTCCCCTATGTAGTCCGCGACGAACCGTTCGGCCGGGTGGTCGTAGATTTCGCGGGGTGTGCCGATCTGCCGAATCCTGCCCGCGTTCATGACCGCAAGGCGATCGGACATGGTCAGCGCCTCTTCCTGATCATGGGTGACGAAGATAAACGTGATCCCGGTTTCGAGCTGAAGTCGCTTCAGTTCAATTTGCATGTCTTTGCGCAACTTGTAATCAAGTGCTGATAGCGGCTCGTCCAGCAGCAGTACCCTGGGATGAGGGGCGAGTGCCCGAGCGAGCGCCACACGCTGCTGCTGGCCGCCGGAGATCTGGTCGGTGCGGCGATTTTTCAGTTCTTCCATCTTTACCAGGCGCAGCATGCCGCCCACCGTAGTCTCGATCTCGGCTTTGGATTTACCCAGCATCTCCAGCCCGAACCCGATGTTTTGCGCCACGGTCATATGCGGGAACAACGCGTAACTCTGGAACACGGTGTTTACCGGGCGCTTGAACGGCGGCAGCAATGAGATGTCTTCGCCGTGCAGCAAGATGGTTCCTTCGGTCTGGTGGTCGAAACCGGCAATCAAACGCAGCAGCGTGGTCTTGCCGCAGCCCGACGGACCCAGCAGCGTGAAGAATTCATTCTCGCGTATAGTGACGGAAACGTCTTTGAGCGCGTGCACCGCTTCATCGCCACCGCCGAAGGTTTTGGTGACATTTACAGCCTCGATCGCGGAGGTGCCGCCCGAGGCGGTGTCGGTACTGGAATGCGTCAATATTTCTCCTGGGTCAAGCTCCCGTTTTCTGGCCGGACGGGTTTTCTTTACCTTACGCAGGTCTATGACGGTATGCAAGATCCACAGCGGGGATCACCGCCGCGGTCTCGCCGACTGTGCTCAATCCTAGACGAATTCCAGCATGAAGCGCAGATCGTATTCCGTACCCTTGGTCGGGCGAATGACGTTCTTGAAAAACTGGGTGGAGAAATTCAATTTCTGGCTGCCCCACATGAAGTGGCGCTGGAATCCGCCGCCGAGCGGCACGTAAGCGTCCTCCCCGCTCGGTTTGTCCCAATACACGGTGATGCCATAGGGCATGTATATCGCATCCCAGTCCGGGTTCAACGCTGACACCGCGAATGGCTTGACCATCAGATAGTTGACGCTGTTTCGATCCTCGTCACCGGCAACCGACCACAGTTGTAAAGCGATGGCACCGGCAAACAGCCGCCCTGATTCATACTCGTAGTCGAAGCTGGGCCCGATCGACCATTTTCCGCTGCCCAGCGTGTCGGTGGTTGCGGTCGGAAGCTGAGCCGCAAAGCCCAGGGAAAAATGATGTTTTCCATGATGCGCTCCATTCCTCGAAAACCAGAACGCGGTCAACAAATCATTGATACCCGCTTCGACCTCTAAGCCCGGTGATAAATTACCCGGCGGCTGTCCGGGTATCGGGCGCGGGTAGTCCGCGCCTTCCAGATAGGAAATGTTTTTTACCTCGTAGCTTCCCAGGGGAAAATAGCTTTCTGTCTCAAGCCCGAGGGTCTCCGCTTCGGTGCCCTCGGGAAGGAAGCTGACGAAAAACCAACTTCGCCAGGAATCGACCCGGAAACCCTGTGCTTTCTCTGCATCATCCGGGTCATCGCCGATGCTCTCAGATGCCTGCACAGACGCTACACCGGAACACACCCAGCCCGCTGCGATCAGGGCGGTCGCGCATATCGACCTCGAGACGCACTTCGGGTAGTTTATGTCGAACACAGGTCCAACTCTAACCGTCGATAAGACGCACCACTACCTTGTCCAATTCCCCGGTGAACGGGAAGTGATTCTTGAGGGTGTACTTGTTGCTGACCGGTGTGCCGTTGTCGATGCCGACGTCGAAAGTCTCGGACAGCGAAAACGTGGAAATATGCATTTCCGGCATGTCGACTTCGTCCACTTTTTTGCCGTTGATGAACAGCTCCCCCCTGCCGCCGGGTATACCCTGTTTCGTTCCGCCCGTCTCCACGAAGCTGAACTTGATATCGACCTCTCCGGTACCCAGCGGCGGAGATTCCAGCGTGTAGTAAAGACCGTTGTAGTAGTTGTAGTCGTAGTACGCCTTGTTGTCTTTTATAAACAGGGTGTAACCTCCGGTAAACCCGCCGACAGCCAGAATCACACCTTCCTCGCCGCCATTCAGGTTCAAAGAGGTCTCGATCGCGTGCGAACGTCCTTTCACCGGAGCCGACGCTTTCTCCGCGATGCGCTGGTCGCCGGGATAGTAGTAG
>CAMYOI010000205.1 GCA_947259955.1 uncultured Gammaproteobacteria bacterium | reverse complement strand
TTTTATTGAGCCTCTCGATTCGGGCAAACAGGTTTTCGCTATCCGCCGCAGCGCACACCGACCAGGCGAAGAACAACAAACCCAGCCCAAAACGCGATGTTGCTATGCGCACCTGCTCAGCCAAATCCGTCCCGCATCTTCGCCCGCGATCCTGGTGCCATGTGAAGATTTCGGGACATGATTGCCTCCGAGCCGGCCTGCTCCGGGTTGGCGGCGGCCCTGATGAAAGTTGCGGGTTGGCCCGAATATTGCACCAGTGCGGTCGCTGTTGTTTTATATCTTATTGATCTTGCTGTTGAATATGCCAAATTCAATACGCTCGTCAGGCGCACAGTTCACAAAGGGGGCCAACCTCTCCCGGAGCTGACTTGTCCATCTTTGCCTGAGCTTGGTCTTCACTCGGACCGTAGCACCGGCTACGCTCCTCGCTCCAGACCGGCGCTCAGTCAAACCTGTCCTGCGTCATCGCTCGGGATACTGGTGCGATATGCGGGCTATATTTTCTCCTTGATGCGCGCGGCTTTACCGGTGCGCTCTCTCAGATAATAGAGCTTGGCTCTTCGAACATCACCACGCCGCTTCAACTTGATGTCAGCTATCAGCGGGCTGTGGGTCTGGAACACTCTCTCTACACCCTCGCCGTAAGAAATTTTGCGCACTGTAAAAGAGGAATTCAAACCCCGGTTGCGTTTAGCGATTACCACACCTTCGAAAGCCTGCAACCGCTCGCGCGCGCCCTCTTTTACACGGACTTGCACCTCTACGGTATCGCCCGTGCTGAAATCCGGGATATCGGATTTGAGCTGTTCGGCTTCAAGTTCCTGTATCAGGTTCGTCATTTTTCTGCTCCTGTTCGTGTTCATCTATAAAATCATTCAGCAATGCATACCGCTCCGCATCCATTTCGACGCGGCTGAGCAGCTCGGGGCGCCTGAGCCATGTGCGTCCCAGGGACTGCTTCAGGCGCCAACGTCTGATAGCCTCGTGGTTTCCACTCAACAGCACATCAGGCGTTTTCGCACCCTCGAATGCTTCCGGCCTCGAGTAGTGCGGGCAATCCAGCAGGCCTTCCACGAAAGATTCGCGGCTGGCCGATTCATCGTTGCCAAGCACTCCGGGCAACTGTCGCGCCACGGCGTCGATAATCACCATCGCGGCCAGCTCACCGCCGGATACTACATAGTTCCCTATCGAGTATTCCCGGTCCACATACTCATCTACGATTCGCTCGTCGATTCCCTCGTACCGGCCCGCCAGAAGTATCAAGCGTCTGTGTCCGGACAGCTCTTCGACGATGCGCTGATCCAACAGCTCGCCCTGCGGGCTCAAGTAGATCAACGGCGGTTTGCATCCTGCATCCTCGCGGATCGCGTTAATTGCCCCGGCCAGGGGTTTCGCCATCATGACCATTCCCGGGCCGCCACCGTAGGGACGGTCATCCACCGCCCGATAATCCCCTTCCGAGTAATCTCTCGGGTTCCAGCATTTAACCTGCAGCAAACCCTTCCCGACCGCCCGACCGGTGACGCCGAATTCGGTCACCGACCTGATCATCTCGGGAAATATTGTTATGACATCGAAATGCATATGCCGCCCGGGGCCGCTGATCAGGGATTAGTCGTTGGTTTGCCAATCCAGCTTTATGTAACCTTCCTCCAGATTCACCTCGCGCACGACGCCGGGAACAAACGGCACCAGCATTTCTCCTTCTTCCCCGTCAATGACCATCACATCATTGGCGCCGGTCTCGATCAGATGGTTCACTATACCCAGGGGGGCACGATCCATGTTCACCACCTCGAGCCCCTCCAATTGGGTCCAGTAATATTCGCCTTCCTCCAGTGTCGGAATCTCCGACGCCGGCACGTATATCTTCCAACCGATACAGCCTTGGGCCGCATCCCGATCATCTATACCATCGATGTGGGCAACGATTCCGGCACCCTGCCTGCGCCCGGCCAGCAGCTTGCGCTCCCGCCGGTCAGGTCCGAGGAACCAGGTTTCGTAATCCAGGATGTCGTCCCGCTGCCTGGTATGTGACCGGACCTTGATCCAGCCCTTTATTCCCCAAACGCCGACAACCTCACCAAGCTCGATGAATTCCAGGTTGTCACCATCCTCGGAAATGAATTAACCGACCTCGCTGGTCTTCAGTAGTTGGCTCACTCTACTGGTCGGCTGCGCGCCCTGACTGACCCAGTAATCGATGCGCTCACGATCGAGGCGAAGTTTTTCCTCCCTTCCCTCGGCCCTGGGATTATAAAATCCCACGCGTTCGATAAAGCGGCCTCGTGGTGCCCGCCGCTGGTCCGCCACCACGACCGTATAAAAAGGTCTTTTTTTGGCACCGCCTCGTGCCAACCGAATTCTTACCATAATCAACCTGTCGTTGTTGAGGGCCCGTTATTGGGCCGCCAAATTCAAAGGTGCGCGATTTTATCCTCACTGCCGAACAATGAAAACCACCGAAACACAGTTTTTATAAATTATTTCATGCACTTATGCGTCAACAACGCAGAGTGGTTGCGACAATACTGAAAAGAAGATCAATTCGAATCGAGATAACTTCAATAACTCTTTGTTTTTAATGATTTTTATAAATCCTGCGGTGGATTCTGACTAAAAGGGCATACCCGGAACCCTGCCTTTCATGCCGGCCAACAGCCGGTTCATTCCCCCCTTGTTGCGCATTTTTTTCATCATTTTCTGCATCTGGATGAATTGCTTCAGCAGCCGGTTTACCTCCTGCACCTGCGTACCGGATCCAATCGCAATCCTCCGCTTTCGCGATGCCTTGATCACGGCGGGCATTCGCCGCTCGTGGGGCGTCATTGAGTTGATGATTGCAACTATCCGCTTGAACTGGTCATTATCCATCTGGCCGGCCAACTGGCCTGACAGCCCGGCCGCTCCGGGCAGCTTTTCGATCAGGCTGCCGATCCCGCCCATCTGCTCCATTTGCTGAATCTGCTCCCGAAAATCTTCGAGATCAAAGCGTTTACCCGAGGAAATTTTCCGGGCAATTTTCTCGGCCTTGGCCTTGTCTACCTTCTGCTCGACTTGTTCCACAAGGCTGAGTACGTCACCCATGCCCAGTATGCGGGACGCCAGTCTGTCAGGGTGGAATACTTCGAACGCATCAAGGTGCTCACCTGTGCCCAGGAACTTGATCGGTTGACCGGTGACGTGGCGCACCGACAATGCGGCGCCACCGCGAGCGTCACCGTCGGTTTTGGTCAGGATAACGCCGGTCAGTTTCAGGGCGTCATTGAACGCGGACGCACTGTTTACGGCATCCTGGCCGGTCATGCTGTCAGCCACGAAAAGTGTTTCGACCGGATCCAAAACACGGGATATGTCCTGAATTTCCTGCATCATCGACTCGTCCACGTGAAGGCGGCCCGCGGTATCGAGTATCAGCACATCAAAACCCGATGATCTGGCATGAGTCAGCGCCGCCTGCGCGATATCGAGGGCAGCGGACGCACCCGGCGTCAGCACGTCGATGCCGGCATCCGTCGCCAGTTTTTCGAGCTGCTGGATTGCCGCAGGGCGATAGACGTCCGCGCTCGCCACCAACACCCGCTTCTTACTGTTGGTCTTGAGCCAGTTAGCCAGCTTGACTACCGTCGTCGTCTTTCCCGCGCCCTGCAGTCCCGCCACCAGGACAACCGCGGGCGGGCGGGTCTTGAGATCAATTCCGCTGCTGGTCCCACCCATTACCGAGACCAGTTCTTCATTTACGATCTTGATGACAACCTGTCCGGGCGTCAGTGAGCCCATGACTTCCTGGCCGACGGCCCGCTGCTGAATCTGTTTTATGAAATCCTTGACCACGGGAAGCGCCACGTCGGCCTCCAGCAGTGCAATTCTGACCTCCCGCAGCGTCTCTTTGACATTCTGCTCCGTGATCCGCGCCCGACCTCGGACCCGTTTCACCGTGTGCTGCAGGCGTTCACTTAATTGCTCAAACACTCTTCAACCTCCACAATCTGATAGGATTAACGCTTATGACAATGGTGATTCTAAACCTCGCGGCCGTCCTGCTCTACAGCACCGCGGGGATCATATTATTCAAGCAACTGATTTCCAAGCAGGGCGGATGGACCGGCAAGACATCGATTCTGTCGATATCCGTCGTGGCGGTGCTGATCCATGCCCTGATTATCTACATCACCATGTCACCGAACGACCAGTGGAGCATGGGCATGACCAATGCCTTTTCCATCGTCGCTTGCGCCGTAGCGGCGATTTTCACGATTCTTGCGTTCTGGCGCCCGATCGAGAATCTGGGAGTCGCGGTATTGCCGGCGGCGGCAATTTCCATTCTCGGCGCCTGGTTGTGGCCGTCCGATACACAGGCGCTCGTAACGCCTTCGAAACAGTTTACTTTGCACCTCGCCCTGTCCGTGACGGCCTACGCCTTTCTCACTCTGGCCGTCGTCCAGGCCGTGCTGTTGAGCACACAGGAGCGCAGGCTTCGTCACCGGGCACCGGGGCGTGTTCTCAAGGCTCTACCACCGATCCAGACCATGGAAACCGTTCTGTTCCTGTTGACAGGCGTCGGATTTGTTCTGCTCACGCTGACGCTGATCAGCGGAGCGATCTATACCCGTTCCCTAGTGGGCGTGACGTTCACATTCAACCATCACACCGTGCTGACTTTTCTGGCGTGGCTGATTTTTGGGATCCTGCTCATCGGACATTTTTTTTTCGGTTGGCGCGGCAAGCATGCGGTGCATTGGACCATTGGTGGATTTGTTGTGCTGGTTCTAGCGTATTTCGGCACGAAATACGTCGTCGAATTCATACTGAGCTGAACGAGGTGCAGGCTCAGTCCAGAATTCCGTCCACGATACCCGGATCGATCTGATTGAACGATATATCGGTAGGCGCACTGGTTGCGATGCTCATCTTGCTGATCATCGTGTCCGGGCTTTTTTCAGCATCGGAGACCGCCATGATGGCGGTGAACCGCTACCGGCTCAAAAATCTTGTCCATAACGGCCACCGCGGCGCACGCCTGGCGCAGTATCTTCTGGACCACCCCGACCAGCTCCTCGGCACCATACTTCTGGGAAATAACGCAGCCAACATCGCTGCCTCGGGAGTTACAACAATTATTGCTCTGCGCATATTCGGCGACATCGGAGTCGCCATCGCAGGCGGCGCATTGATACTTGTGATTCTCATATTCGCTGAAGTCGCACCTAAAACCATGGCCGCCACCTACCCCGAACGCATCGCGCTGCGCGCGGCCTATCCGTTGTACGGATTGTCCAGGGCGGCGCGCCCGATCGTGTGGCTGGTAAACAAGGCAAGTTCCACCTTTCTCTCCATCTTCAGGGTAAGCACGGGCAAGAAGTCGCATTCTCTGAGCCCGGAGGAGCTTCGAGTCGCCGTTCTGGAATCGGGGAGTCACATCCCCAAGGTTCACCAGGACATGCTGCTTCGCATTCTGGAAATGGAGGAGATTACTGTTGATGATGTGATGCTGTCGCGCAGCGAGGTGGAAGCCATCGACCTGAACGACGAATGGGAAGACATCGTGGTGCAGTTGGCGACCAGCCTGCACACGAGGCTGCCGGTGTATCGGGGTTCCCTCGATAACATCGTTGGAGTATTACACTTGAGAAAAGTTCTGCATCTCAGCCGGACCCGAAGATTCAACAAGAAAAATTTGGAGATGATCATGCGCAAGCCTTACTATGTTCCGGAAGGAACCAGGATCACTCAATACTTGCTGAATCTTCAGAACGAACCCAGGACATTCGGTCTGGTAGTAGACGAATACGGCGACTTCAAGGGCCTCGTCACCCTGGAGGAAGTGCTGCAGGAAATCGTCGGCGAATTTACATCAAATAACCCGGGCTCGTTTGACGATATTCAACTCCAGGATGACGGTTCATATCTGGTCAAGGGGAGTTCAAACATTCGAGACCTAAATCGCCGGATGCTGTGGACTCTGCCGCAAAACGGCCCAAAAACGCTCAACGGACTGATTCTGGAACACCTGGAGGCGATTCCAGAGCCGGGCACCAGTATGCTGTTGGCTGGATATCCAATCGAAGTGTTAAGGACACGGGATACGGCGGTGGACATTGCCCGCATCCAACCTACAATAAATAGGGACGGCTGATCGATCAATGAAAATTAACAATAACCTACTGAATTTTGTTTTCTTTTTCAGGAAATTATCTATAATATTGAAGAGGGTACATCGGGAATCCTTTTTATCTGGTTGATAATAAAGAGTTTATAGAATGATAAAACGCATGCGAACTCTGTTCTTTCTCCTATTTCCGGTCATTTTTATTAGCGCTTGCGGCAGCGGCGCCAGTTCATCCAATGCGGGTGGAGCAGGAACCAACACCGGAACCACGAATCTGATTCTTTTCGGTTCGGTGACGCCGACGTTTACATCGTCCGACACGGGGGCCTGTCCCATTCCAAAGACGGTTACAACCGACTCGGTAACGCTGAACATTACCCTTCAGGATCAATCAGTTGGGCTGACCGCGCTTCCGAATCAGGGCGTAACCTTCGATTCGTACAGACTGGTTTACAACCCGATCAATCAGGGTATTCCCATTCCGCTGACTCCCAAGACACGTGCGCTGACCACGCCGGTAGCCCTGGGTAACGCGCAGACCGTCACACAGGGTGTCGTTATCGTCCTGGTTGATCTGGAAACCAAGGCCGAGTACATATCCAGGGACTCCGGCTCGATCAACACCTACAACGTCAACATCACCTACCGTGGCCGCGACTTCATCACCAATCAGCCCGTTACCCTCGTTGTCGATACCCAGATGGAGATGGGAGCGTTCTGCACTGCGGAAGATTTGGAACCCGAGGAACCCGAGGAACCCGAGGAACCCGAGGAACCCGAGGCGCCATGATGAGGAGCCGGCTCCATAATGATGCGGTCGAATTTGATTTTGGCTTTTACACCTAAGTTCATCTGGACAGCTTGCCTGATTCTGGCGTTGTCATTGAGCAACACCGCGTTTTCGTCAGCACCGCACAACGTCTACCTGACGGCAACGGAATCCGACGGCATTCCATTGCAACAACCCGCCACGGAGTTCAGTTGCAGCGACAAGATATATGCCGTCATAGAACTCTCAGGGTTATCCAGGGAAATGCACAAACTCGATGCGGTTTGGCGCGACCCACACGGAAAAGACAGGGAATTTACCGAGTATGAATTCCAGGCCAGCAACGAGAGTGAACGCATCTGGGTGTGGCTGAAACTTCATCGCCCCGCCGAGGCGGCGCTGGTGTCGTTCATCAATCCGAGCGCCGGTATGGACGAATTCATCGGCAAATGGGAACTGCACCTGGCTATAGACAACGAGCCATTAGAAACAAAGAGCTTCTCGGTTCTCTGCTAGCCCACAGTTTTCAAGTCGTCACCTGATTTCGCACATACTCCGGCAGCGCTAACGCCGCGGGCACCGCCCTTCCGGCACGATAATCGATTGCCCCAAGCCTTGCGACGTCAATGGCATGAGGATAACTTCGCGGGATGAAACTGATTTCTGCTCCCGTGTTCGCCGCCTCGATTATCTCCCGGTAAAGATCGCACCCGCCACCGGCAGCTAACCATTTTTTAGCGCCGGGCACGCGTACCAGTTCCGGCGCGGTCAGCATGATATCGTTATCGGCTTGGGCGTAACCGTCCGTATTCAGTCGATACAATCCCCAATACACCTGCCGCATCCGTGCGTCGAATGCGGCGAGAACGTTTTCCGCTCCCGCTCCCGCTCTCGCGGCCTGCGCCCGCAGTGACGATATGGGCAACACGGGAACATCCGCACCATAAGCCAGTCCCTGGACTACGCCCACACCGATTCGCAGCCCGGTAAATGAACCCGGCCCCCGGCTAAATGCGATGGCGTCACACTGATTCAAACTCGTTCCACTCTCCGCAAGCA
>CAMYOI010000204.1 GCA_947259955.1 uncultured Gammaproteobacteria bacterium | reverse complement strand
TAATGCCGTAGTGGGCCCCTTTGCACGAATACGTCCGGGCACGCGCCTGGCGGAGAACGTGCATGTCGGTAACTTCGTCGAGATAAAAAACAGCACTCTGGGCAAGGAAACGAAGGCCAACCATTTGAGCTACGTCGGCGACAGCACGGTTGGCCGCGGTGTAAACATCGGGGCCGGAGTCATAACCTGTAACTACGACGGTGCGTACAAACATCGCACCGACATAGAAGACGACGTGTTCATAGGCTCCAACAGTCAGCTCGTGGCACCCGTGAAATTGGGCCGTGGGGCCACTGTTGGGGCCGGCTCGACGATCACTAACGATGTCCCACCGAACATGTTGGCGGTGAGCCGCGCATTCCAGAAAAACATCGCGGGCTGGGAAAGGCCGCGCAAGAAACAGAGCCGTGAGGAATGAAGGCGCGGCCTGCTGGCAGTCTTGGCCTTTTGGATATAATCCTGTCCGTCGGCTCAGAATCCTCCACTTACAAATTGGTTGACAGTACATCATGTGCGGCATTGTCGGCGCGGTAACACAATCGAATGTTGTTCCCTTTCTCTTGCAAGGGCTCAAACGCCTCGAGTATCGGGGCTATGATTCATCCGGAATTGCGGTCATCGATTCTGGCAATGAGTTTGTGCGCACTCGTCGCGTCGGCCGTGTTGCGGAGCTGGAGGAAGCGCTGCTCCGGGACAGCCTTGCGGGCAATACGGGTATTGCGCACACCCGTTGGGCGACACATGGTGCCGTAACGGAGAAAAACGCGCACCCCCACATTTGCTGGAACAAGGTTGCCGTCGTGTGCAACGGGATTATCGAGAATTTCGAGGAACTCAAACAGGGTCAGCTCAAGGCGGGCTTCGATTTCACTTCCGATACGGATACAGAGGTCGTTGTCCACCAAATCTATCAGTTTCTGGAGCAGGGCGAGGAACTGGTCGAGGCGGTGAGAAAGACCGCCCTGCTTCTCAAAGGGGCCTACGCCATGGCGGTCGCAAGCGTCGACCATCCCAATCGCCTGGTGGCCGCACGCAATGGCCCGCCCCTGCTGGTCGGCAGCAATGATGGAAGGGGTTTCATCGCCTCGGATGTTTCAGCCCTAGTCGCCGTCACGAGGCATTACTATGTTTTGGAAAATGGCGATGTCGCGGATATTTGCCGGGAAGGGATCAAAATTTATCGGGCGGACGGTAAACGGGTGGAGCGGCAATTGAGAGAATCCAACATGTCCGCCGACTTCGTATCCCTTGGCGACCACCGACACTACATGCAAAAGGAGATATTCGAACAAGCCAGTGCGGTAGCGGATACCCTGGAGGGGAGGATATCCTCGGACCGCCTGCTCGAACACAGTTTTGGCCCTAAAGCACAGACCGTATTCGACCGCACTAAGGCGGTACAGATCATTGCATGCGGTACCAGCTACCATGCCGGCCTCGTCGCCAAATACTGGTATGAGCATGTCGGCATCGAATGTAACGTGGAGATCGCCAGCGAGTTCCGCTATCGGAAACACGTGGTCCATCCGGATACTCTGGTGGTGACAATATCGCAGTCCGGAGAGACTGCGGATACGCTTGCGGCACTGGAGCATGCCTGTAAGCTCGGGTTCAAGCACTCTCTGACGATATGTAATTCCCCGGAAAGCTCACTGGTGCGTGCCTCGGACTTGGTATTAATGATGCATGCGGGTCCAGAAATCGGAGTGGCCTCCACCAAAGCATTTACGACCCAGCTTGTTGCACTGATGCTGCTCGGCATTGCATTGTGGCGACGATGCGCTGACTACGACGAGGCCTACGAGGCCAAGATTATCGGTCAATTAAGATCATTGCCTGCAAAGATCGAGCAGGCGCTCGGTCTGGATGAGCAGATACGGGAGATCGCAACACTGTTTGCCGATAAACAGCACGCGCTGTTCCTTGGACGTGGTGCACAGTACCCAATAGCACTGGAGGGAGCCTTGAAGCTCAAGGAAATCTCCTACATTCATGCCGAGGCCTACCCCGCGGGAGAGTTGAAGCACGGGCCGCTGGCGCTGGTCGACGGGGCGATGCCCGTAGTGGCGGTTGCTCCGAATAATGAGTTGCTGGAAAAGCTGAAGTCGAATATCCAGGAAGTCCGTGCCCGGGGTGGGAGAATGATCGTGTTCGCCGATGCGGAGTCGGGATTCGAGCAGGGCAACGGGACGAGTGTGATTCATGTTGCTCCTGTTGATGACAGTATTTCTCCAATCATCTATACCATCCCCCTCCAATTGCTTGCCTACCATGTAGCCATCATCAAGGGCACAGACGTTGACAAACCTCGCAATCTGGCGAAATCAGTGACGGTGGAGTAAGCTCGGGGCATTCCGGAACACTGTTGAGAAATGCGGGTTAGTCTTATTGCGAGCGCAGTTTTCTGACGAACGCGGAAGGCATCGAAGCAAACTCACCATCGGAATTTGCCAGTTTGTTTGCTGCGGAGACCGCATCACCAACGATCCGTCGAACTATAGAAATCATCAGGTATCCGAACAGTTTGGAATTGAAAATTGCGTGATAACCCCTCGAATCCGTAAAGAGGTGGAGTTTTAACACATAGCCGGTGTCTTCGTTCAAATCCATCAGGTCGAAATCAATGATCGCATTGCCCTTGAAATGCCAAAACAGAAATTTTGCCATGCCGCTTTCAAACATCATGTAGCTGCTGGTGTCAGCTAAAACTCGTGTCTCGAAGCGTTCGAAGGTTGCGGACATGTTGCGCTTGTTAGTGGCAAAGAAGCGGGATCGATCTTCATCGAGATAGTTGATCTCGTAGCGTGTGCCTTCGTAAAAATTGATCAGCCTAGCGGTGTCCGGCAGTTCGCCCAGCAGGTAATCCAAATTAGATCTGGTTAGCTCGACTGTATCGGAAATTTCGAGCACTGTCGCGTAGGGTCGTGTAAATGCATCGAGGATTACTTTGCCGGTTTCGCTGGACGGGTCCACGCCACGATCGTGGAGTTTTTCTGCGAGATCACAGCGGTAGCCGCCCTCGTCGGATTTACGGTAAACGGGTATCCCGCTAACCGGGCATATCTCGACTTCGCCTGACCCGCCGCAGGAAACGGCGGGACTCAACATGCCCAGCGCGGCCGCCGCGACGATTGGTTTAATGCGGGTCAATCCTCATATTTCTCCAGAGCGGCGGCGTTGACCCGTGAACCCGCTTTGCTCACCTGGACCAGCCAGCGCCGGGATAGGCGTTGCCAACACACACCGTTTTTTGGACGAATCCATAGACTTCAATGTTCGCAATGCTTGAAAAACATGCATAGCCGCCTGGTGAGAAATGCGGGTTAATCGCCCAGCACTTCAACAATGGATTCGTGCAGGATCTCGACGATCCGGTCGAGCTGGGCGTGACTGGTGACGATGGGCGGTGCCAGGCAGAATACATCACCGCGGACCCGGCTGAATAAACCACGCTCGGCGCAGGCACTGTGCACCCGTATTCCCACCTTGTCGCCCGCGTCAAATTCTTCCTTGGTCTGCTTGTCCTTCACGATTTCGACGCCGCACATCAGGCCCAGTCCACGAACGTCCCCGACGTGGGGATGGTCTGACAGGGCCGCGCCAAGCGCATTGAGGAGGTGCCGGCCCTTTTCCTCTGCCTGACCAACGAAGTCCTCCTTCTCGATGATGTCCAGCATCGCCAGCGCCACGCGGCAGCCAACGGGATGTGAACTATAGGTGTAGGCGTGCATCCACACCTGCTCACCGCTATTGATCACTTCGGCGACCTTGTCACTCAAGCCCACCCCGCCCAGCGGGAAGTACCCCGAGGTAACCGCTTTTGCGAACTGGAACATGTCGGGCTCTACACCCCAATGCTCCAGTCCGAACATCTTGCCGGTACGGGAAAAACCCGTTATGACTTCATCGGCAACCAGCAGCACATCGTAACGGTCGCAGATTTCGCGAATGCGTGGGAAATAATCATCCTGGGGCGGAATAACCCCGCCCGCGCCCTGGACAGGTTCGGCAATGAACATCGCTACCGTATCCGGGTCCTCTTTGAGGATGGCCTTCTCCAGTTCGTTGGCTGCGGCAATCCCCTGGCTGTCCCCTTCGGGCGTCTCGTATCGATACGGGTAGGGTGAAGGGATATGGATGAACCCCGGAACGCGAGGTTCGAACATGGGCCAGTAAGAGCTGATGCCGGTGGCACACATGGCGGCCAGAGTAACGCCGTGGTAGCCCCAAATGCGGGAGATCACCTTGGTTTTTTGGGGCTTCCCCATGAGCTTCCAGTAATAGCGCGCGGTTTTAAAATTGGAGTCGCTGGCCTCACCGCCGCCTGAGGTAAAATAAAAATGGTTGATGGACGGGTACGCCAATTCGGCAAGCCGTTCGGCAAGCTCGATAGCGCCCGGATTTGAACTCCCGGCATACCCGGATGCATAACCCATGGTTTGCATTTGATCGTAAGCCGCTCTTGCCAGTTCTTCGCGGCCATTCCCCGCGGAGTTGCACCACAGGCCGGACAGTCCATCGAGGTATTCCTTGCCATTGGCATCGACGAGAACTGCGCCCTTGCCGCTGACCCACACCACGCCGTTTTTCTGAGCGGCCGGGTTGTGCAGCGGGTGTATTAGATGTCTTTGATCACGCGCCAAAAACTGACTTTGCGCACTGTTAGCAGTCATGTCAGGAACCTCCTGCGGAATTATTAAAAATACTTGAAAGGCCAGTAAATATCGCTATGGTAGTGCTTTCTAATCCCGGCGGCCAGAGTCATGCGTATTGAAATCTACACCCGCGGCACCTGTCAGTATTGCGCGGCAGCAAAACGGCTGTTGCAGAAACGATGGCTGCAATACAAGGAGGTCGAACTCACCGAGAAACTCGCCGGAGAATTAGCTCAGCAAACAGGCCAGACTACATCGCCTATAATCTTTATCGACGGGGTGTACGTGGGTGGCTTCGATGAACTTGTAGAACTGGATCAAGACGGGCAACTTTCTTCGGCCTAATCTGCTTCCTTCCCCACCTGAATAGGGGGGCGAGGGGATCGCAACGGAGTTTGTTATCATCGCGGCATGGACGTCTCTTATATTCTAGACCCACTCAACGAACACCAGCGAGAGGCGGTGTGCGCGCCGGAAGGTCCCATGCTGGTGCTTGCCGGTGCCGGTAGCGGCAAAACCCGCGTACTTACCCATCGCGTCGCCTGGCTCGTGCAGGCACTCCATGTCTCACCCCTATCCATCCTCGCCGTCACTTTCACCAACAAGGCTGCCCAGGAGATGCGCGGACGCATCGAACAAATGCTGGGATACCCGATGCGCGGAATGTGGATTGGCACGTTCCACAGTATTGCGCACAGGCTGCTGCGCGCCCATTGGCGCGAGGCGGGTCTGGAACAGGGATTCCAGATATTGGACAGTGACGACCAGATACGATTGATCAAACGGGCCCTGAAAGAGCTCAACCTGGACGAAGGCTACTGGCCGCCGCGCCAGGTTCAATGGTATATCAACGGCCACAAGGAAGAAGGCAGACGCCCCCATCACATAGAGGAGCCCGCGGACGCACAGCAGCGTGAACTGCTGCGAATCTACAGAACCTACGAGGAGCTTTGTCAACGCTTTTCACTGGTTGATTTCTCGGAGTTGCTGCTGCGTGCATATGAATTGATCAAGAACAACGAACCGCTGTGTCAGCGATACCAGCAGCGATTCTTGTATGTACTTGTCGACGAGTTCCAAGATACGAATGCGGTACAGTACGAATGGCTCAAGCTGTTTGCGGCCCGGCACAGGAATATTTTCGTGGTCGGTGACGACGACCAGTCGATCTACGGATGGAGAGGCGCCCGGGTCGAAAACATCCTGCAGTTCGAGAGGGATTTCCATGGGGCCAACGTGGCACGGCTCGAACAGAACTATCGATCGACTGCCAACATACTGAACATCGCCAACGCGATCATCGACAACAATCAGGGCAGGCTGGGCAAGCAACTGTGGACCAGTGGTGAAGAAGGTGAATCCGTCAAGCTGTATGTTGGTTACAATGAAATCGATGAGGCCAGATTCGTCGTGGATCGCATACAAAGCTGGGCGGATCAGGGGAATGCATACAGTGATGCGGCGATCCTCTATCGATCGAACGCGCAATCCAGGGTGTTCGAAGAAGTGCTGGTGCGCTCGGATATACCCTACCGGGTCTACGGTGGGTTGAGATTTTTCGAGCGCGCCGAGATCAAGGATGCCCTGGCCTACCTTCGCATGATCGCGGGACGACAGGACGACCCTTCTTTCGAACGCATTGTAAACACCCCGACTCGGGGAATTGGAAACAGGACGGTGGAGCAGATCCGCGAGTATGCCAGGATCAACCAAACATCGATGTGGAACGGTGCCCGTGCGCTGATTCAACAGCGTGAGCTCCCCTCGCGTACGTTGTCCGCTCTGGTTGCATTCGTGGACCTGATCAACCAGATGGCGGAAGCGGTTCAGGGTGCGGCCCTGGCTGATGCGATCGAGACGATGCTGCAACGCAGCGGACTGATCACGCACTTCGCCAAAGACAAGGGCGAAAAAGGACAGGCGCGAAAAGAAAACCTGGAAGAGTTGATAACCGCGGCGCGGAACTACGAGCATAACGACGAGGAGGGCATGGACCCCTTGTCAGCCTTTTTGTCCCACGCCGCACTGGAGGCCGGCGAGAGGCAGGGAGAGGAATGGGAGGAATGCGTGCAGCTGATGAGTCTGCACTCCGCGAAGGGGCTGGAGTTTCCACTCGTGTTTCTGACCGGGATGGAGGAGGGGTTGTTCCCACACCAGCGCTCGTTGCAGGAATCCGGGCGGTTGGAAGAGGAGCGTCGACTTTGCTACGTGGGCATGACGCGCGCCATGCAGATTCTTTACATCAGCTACGCCTGGTCGAGAACCAAACCTGCTGAAAAACAAAGTGATTCTATCCAGCTGGGCGGCCGCGTTCGACACAATTCGTTTGGTGACGGAGTGGTGCTTGGAGTAGAGGGTCGTGGGGAGCATACCCGCGTTCAGGTCAACTTCGAATCGGTCGGGAATAAATGGCTGGTACTGGCTTATGCAAACCTCGAAAAGCTATAAAAGGTAGTGCACAACTTTGAATTTCGGCTAGACTGTACACTTACAGAAGAACATGCAGCCAGACGTGATAAAACCGTTTTTCACAAGATTTTCCACATTAAACATTATTTTGGTTTTTTGCGTGGCGTTGGCGGTATCGATGTTTGTGCCTCCGATGTTGGGCGCGTCCCAGCCTTCCCTGCTCCAAGGCATTTCGCAGTCGGCGGCAATCGCCATTATGCTGGGTATCATACAGTTACTCATAGTCAATCGCGGCGAGACAACCGAGGAGACCGGGTCATCGGCCCCAAAGGGCGTCGCCGTCAACAGTATCGATACCGATGGACTGACGCACGGACTCAATCAACGCGGCCTCACGGTGAAGCTGCTTGAACTCATGGCGCTCGGTGAGCGTTACGGCAATAATTTGTCGATTGCGATAATTAGCGTCGACCACTATGGAGAGGTGGTCGATAAATATGGCCAGGAAGCAGCAGATAATGCACTGGTGGCCATTTCAAATGAGTTGGCGGACAGCCTTCGAATGCCGGATGTGTTGGGGCGCTGGGCTGACGATCAGTTTATTGCCATTTTGCCGGAAACCTCGCTCGAGGGCGCTAGTCATATCGGAGAGCGGATGAGAGAAGCGGTAGCCCGCGCACAGTTCGATGGCAAGCGCGGCGTGGTGCTGACCTCGACCGCAAGTATCGGTGTTACGGTATTTCGCGCGGGAGATGATTTGCAAGGGCTGCTGTCCCGCGCCACCCGCGCGATGAACACGGCAAAGAGCCAGGGCCGCGACCGCGTAATTACGGACCTGGCGGCCTAACCTGCCCATAGGAATGGTGCGCTCTACCTCCTCATCTGCGCACCTTGCATCGCGCGGGATTTTTGCCGACACTGTTTTCCATCATGATCTACTTTGCCTATGGATCCAACATGCTGAGGGAGCGGCTTTTTGCACGGGTTGGGAAAGCAGGTCAACTGGGTTGCGCCCATCTACCCGGCTATCGTCTTACCTTCTCCAAAAGGAGCAATGACGGATCGGGAAAATGTACGCTGGTCAGCGAAGATGCCGGGCGCGGGGTTTGGGGAGCGGTTTTCGAGTTGACGCTAAAACAGAAGCTGGCGCTCAACGGATTTGAGGGGACGGGGTACGCGGTGGAAGATGTCGTTTTGAGTTTCAGTCAGAAGAAGCTTGAAGCTTTCACCTACGTGGGTCGGCGGTATAAGCTGGATCACTCATCGCGGCCCTATACCTGGTACAAGAGTCTGGTTCTTGCGGGTGCGGCGCAGGCAGGTTTGCCCGGGCACTACATTGCCGCGATCGAGTCTGTGTCGGCGGTCGAGGACGACAACCACGGCCGGGCCCAGGTACATCTAGAGTTGGTCAGATGAACGGCGCCGAGTGGCTGCCCTGAGTTCTTCTCGAAGTGTAAATCACAACATGGCCCTGACCACCTCGTTCCAACCCAGAGCCAAATTCGTTCTGTTGTAACCTCCTCCTCCCATGGCCAAGATGCGGCCATCGCAGAACTCGTCCGCGATACTGCACAAACTCGCCGCTGCGTGTCCATGGGCAGCGGGAGAGTAGGCCATGTGCGTGATCGGATCGCCCGCGATGCTGTCAGCACCCGCCTGAAACAGAACGAACTCCGGCTTGCCTGATCTTACGAACTCTTCCACTCTTGGCCAGACTGCGTGAAACGCTTCATCGTCGGACCCTGGCGGCATGGGGATGTTCAGCTTGGTCCCCGCCGCCACACCCTTTCCCGTCTCGTCCGCAAATCCCGTGCCCGGGTAAAGGAATCTTCCATCCTCATGGATGTCCGCGATTGTCAGGTCGGCGTCTTCCTCGTAGGAGTAAAATACGCCGTCTCCGTGGTGTGCATCGATATCCACATAGGCGACCCTTGCGATGCCAAATCGATCGCGCAGGGTTTCCACTACGATACCGATATCATTGAATACGCAAAACCCGGCGGCGGTGCCCCTCCGGGCGTGATGCAGCCCCGCGATGGGCACGAACACCCGCGGGTGTTCGCCGCCGATGGCCTGTTCCAGCCCGTGGAGATCCGACCCGACAACATAGGACGCCGCCTCGTACACACCCTTGAAAGCGGGCGTGTCGCCATAATCCAAGTAGCCCGTCCCCGAGATGGACCGTTTCCTGACCTTTTCCACGTATTCAGGAGTGTGAAACCTTAAGATGTCTTTATCCGTGCACGACACGGGCGCGGCAACGTGAACTTTCCTGTCAAGCCCCTGTCTGGTCGTCTCTTTCCAGAATGCGTGAATCCGGTCTGGGCCAAACGGATGGCCCTCGCCGAAACCATAGCGTCCCAGTTCGTCACCAAAGTAGACGCTGAGTTGCATGCTAGCCCGCGTTTCTCCCCAGGATCCCGAGCGATAGCGCTGGTATCAGGAATCCTCCTCGCATTTCCATGAGGCCATATTTGCCCCCCGGTTGCCCGGCAGGTACCAGCGGGCTCCCGGCGTAAATTCATTAATGGGAGGTTTTTTGTTCTTCCAGCTCACACCGATCTCGGTGCCGACCTCGCAGTGCTTTTTTGCATACACGGTACAGGACTTGAAGCCGATCTGCGCAACTCGATAGATCTTTCGCTTGGTGATCAGGTTGTGGCATCCCGATTCATCGGTATTGCGAACCAAGGTAACTCTCCGCTGCTGCAATTGCTTGTTTGCCGTATACAGCCTGAGGTCCGCGGCCAACGACACATCGCTACCGAAAAGAGCGACAGTCAGGACGAGTGGAATTGTAAAAAGGGCGATTTTCATGGTGACCTTCAGTCCAACTAACGTTGATCCTGAAAAAAAGTAACACCCCTACCAGCTGCCAAGCCTCCACTTTGGTAGATTGTAATTATCAGGCAACTCTTCGTTGGTAGACGGCTGTATTTGGCCGTCGCCGGGAGCATCCACGTATTGGGTCGGTGCCTGCCCGGGTTTGATTTTCATCGAGTAAACATGCCCCCCTCTGCTGTATTCGGTCACCGCCGTACTCCCTTCCACTACTTTTCTTTCACGCGGTCCGTAGGGGGTGTCGCTGTGAGGAGACGGCGGTCCAGGCACAGTCTCGATTTCACGGACTGCCTGTTCGGCGCGGGACCGCTCTTCATCCGTGGGGATGGCGGGTGGGTCTGGAACTTCTGTAGAATCCTGAGCGGACGCCACGGTCCACGCGGACATCAGCAACAAACTCAAAATCAGCTGACGCATCTTAGGTCCTGGTAGGTTATGTACTCAAGGCAGTATAGCAGGATGAAGCGGCGCATACAGACTTAATGGTGGCGGCCCGGCCTCGTTACAAGACTTCCCGCGACGTCGTGAAAGCCCGTATGGCGGGGATAAAGGAGACATCGATGAAAAAAAAGCCCTTGTTGGTTCTGGTTGACGGTTCTTCCTATTTGTATCGTGCATTTCATGCGTTGCCCAACCTGGCAAATTCCGCAGGTCAGCCCACCGGGGCTATATACGGCGTGATCAATATGGTCCGAAAACTGTTGGCTGATCACGAACCCCAATATGTTGGGATTGTTTTCGATGCTAAAGGCAAGACCTTTCGGCACGAACTTTACGAGGACTACAAGGCAAACAGACCGCCGATGCCGGAAGAGCTCAGAAGTCAGGTCTCATACCTGCACGAGTTGATCCAGGCACTGGGTGTTCCGTTGATTTCTATTGAAGGCGTGGAAGCGGATGACGTCATCGCCACGCTGGCCAAACATGCCAGAAAGAGCGGCTTACGCACCCTGGTATCCACCGGCGACAAGGATCTCGCCCAGATCGTGAATGACGAGGTGGAACTGGTAGACACCATGCAGGACAAGCGTCTGGACGCCGATGGCGTCGAAGAAAAATTCGGCATCAGGCCAGAGCGAATGGTGGATTACCTGGCGCTGGTCGGGGACGCCTCGGACAACATCCCGGGGGTGCCGAAAGTTGGACCGAAAACCGCCGTGAAATGGCTGCGCCAATTCGGCTCACTCGACGAGTTGATGCAGCAGGCTGACCAGGTTGCTGGAAAGGTGGGTGAGAATCTGAGATCGTGCCTCGACCAACTGCCACTAAGCCGGGAATTGGCCACGGTTAGGACCGACGTCGACGTCGGTAAAGCGCCGGATGCGCTGATCAGGGGGCGGGGAAATACCGCCGGGCTTAAGAAGCTTTTCACCGAGCTGGAATTCAGTTCGTGGCTCGATGACCTGACGGCGGACGCGCCTTCCGGGAGCGGGCCCCCAGTGAAATACCACGTCGTTTTCACCGAGAAGGATCTCGATGGCTGGGTGGAGGATTTACGACATGCCGATTTGATCGCGTTCGACACGGAAACGACATCGCTGGAGCCCATCGACGCCAGGCTCGTGGGCCTGTCTTTCTCGGTTGCTGCCGGTGAAGGGGCTTATGTTCCGTGTGGACACGATTATCCGGGTGCCCCGGATCAACTTAGCCTCGACACGGTGCTGGCAAAGCTGAAGCCTATACTCGAGGATGAAAACATCCCCAAACTGGGTCAGAACCTCAAGTATGACCATGGCGTACTCGCCAACTATGATATCGAGCTGAGCGGAATCAGGTTCGACACCATGTTGGAATCCTACGTGCTCGACAGCAGCGTCCGGCGACATGATTTGGATACGCTGGCGCTCAAGCACCTTGGCCGAAAAACAATCAGCTTCGAACAGATCGCCGGCAAGGGAAAAAATCAGCTCAGCTTTAACGAAATCGATATCGAGAAAGCCGCGCCATACGCTGCGGAAGACTCGGAAGTGGCGTTCGCACTCCACGAATCCATGTGGCCAAGGCTCGAGAAAGAGCCCCGACTGGCACGATTGTTTTCGCTGATCGAGATGCCGCTGGTCCCCGTATTGTCACGAATCGAGCGAAACGGCGTGAGGGTGGATGCAAAGCTGCTCACGGCACAGAGCGGAGAACTGACGCGGGGAATTGCGGAACTTCAGAACAGGGCAAATGAGCTTGCAGGAGTGCCTTTCAACATCGCGTCTCCAAAACAAATCCAGGAAATTCTCTACGACCGGCTCGAATTGCCCGTGCTAAGCAAGACACCGAAGGGCCAGCCATCCACGGCGGAGAGTGTCCTGCAGGAACTGGCCGTGGACTATGAGCTGCCGGAAATTATCCTGGCGCACCGGGGACTGAGCAAACTCAAGTCCACGTATACGGACAAACTCACGGATATGATCAATCCCGGGACCGGCCGTGTGCATACGTCTTATCATCAGGCGGTGGCGGCCACCGGAAGGTTGTCGTCCAGCGAACCCAACCTTCAGAACATCCCGGTGCGCACACCGGAAGGACGCAGGATCCGGGAAGCTTTCGTGCCAGAGGCGGGGTACAGACTGCTCTCGGCCGACTATTCTCAGATCGAGCTTCGGATCATGGCCCATTTGTCTCAGGACGAAGGTCTGTTGACCGCGTTTGCACATGACGCTGACGTGCACCGGGCGACCGCTGCCGAAGTGTTCGCGGTTGACTCTGACCAGGTGACAAGCGACCAGAGGCGACATGCCAAGGCCATCAACTTCGGTTTGATCTATGGCATGTCGGCGTTTGGGCTGGCGAAACAGCTGAAAATCGAGCGCAGCGATGCGCAGGAATACATAAATGTATACTTCGCACGTTATCCGGGGGTGAAACGATTCATGGATGAGACTCGGGAACTGGCCCGGGAGCGTGGATACGTCGAGACCGTGTACGGCCGTCGCCTGTATCTCCCGGAAATACGGTCCAGTAACCATGCGCGAAGGCAGTATGCAGAGCGTACCGCAATCAATGCGCCAATGCAGGGTACCGCCGCCGATGTGATAAAAATGGCGATGCTGGCAGTCGACGACTGGCTGCGCGAGGATGCACCTGGTATTCGCATGATAATGCAGGTACATGACGAACTCGTATTCGAGATTCCTGAAGACCGCGTCCAGGTTGCGATCGACCGAATCCGGGATCTGATGAGTGGTGTTGCCAAGCTGTCGGTCCCCCTGACCGTCGAGGCGGGGACGGGGTCGAACTGGGCCGAAACGCACCCCTGATCAGGAACCGTCAGGCCGCCGCGCAGGTTACAGAATTGTAATCCACCCGCAGGAACTGTTTCGTGCCAAGGTGGTCTATTCGACCGAGGCCAACGTTTTTATTGCGTTAACCGGGTCGCTCTCCTCCCTAAGCGGTCCGGTTTGCCCCGAACCCTAGACGGGCGGGCCTAAACTTGATCGAGCCAATTAATGATTCGCTGTCGAGCCTCGTCGACCCCGGTGTAGTCCACGGCGGAAAAAGGCTGAAAGCTGATACCGTCCATATCGGCAATGCCCTGACTTACCGTCTTGAGAGCCGCCAAACCCCTGCTGCGACTCAGCTTGTCGAACTTTGTCAGTAAAATATGTACCTGCAAACTTGCAGCCGTGCACCAGGAGAGCATTTGCCGATCCAGTTGCGTCAGCGGGTGGCGCGCGTCCATAACCTGAATCAGGCCCTGGATGGACTCTCTTTCCCGCAGGTAACGCTCGATGGCATCTCCCCAGTGACGACGGAGCTTCGCCGGCACTCGTGCATATCCATACCCCGGCAGGTCCACGATGCGTCCTCCACTGGGCAGCTCAAAAAATATGATCTGTTGCGTGCGCCCCGGGGTGCGGCTGGTCCGGGCCAGCGCCTTGCGCTGGGTAATTGCATTGATTGCGCTGGATTTCCCCACGTTGGAACGCCCCGTAAATGCAATTTCCAATCCCCGGTCCGGCGGCCATTGCCGGGGCGTATGGGCGGCGATGCGGAATTTCGGTTCCGCGAGGGTTTTAGGCAGAGGTTTGGCCCGCATATTGTGCTATTGTGGCCCAAATTGCGGCGTGTTATAAGAACCGGCCCGGCCGCCCTGGCGCCCTATGCGGGCCAGCGCCGTATTAACCAAAAATCCAGTCGAGTTGATGTACATTCAGAAAATTATTGGAGGATTTGATGCTTAAGCGATCCTTGATCACCAGCCAAATGTTCGCATTGCTTATCTCGTTGCCGTGGGGGGTCAGCAGCGCGGCCGATGCAAAAGCCGGGGAAGAGCGCGCGACCCAGGTTTGCGCAGCGTGCCACGGCCCGGATGGTAACAGCATGGCGCCAAACTTTCCCCATCTCGCGGGTCAGGCCGCGGGCTATACTGCCGACCAGCTGGCGATGATGAAATCCGGTGAGCGCATGGTTCCCGAAATGGTTGCATTCGTAGCGGATCTGAGCCCCGAAGACATGGCCAATCTGGGGGCATACTATGCGGCCCAGTCACCCAAGCCGACAGCGATTCCGGAGAGCGATATCGAGTCCGCCGAGCGCGGGGAACGCCTGTACAGGGGCGGCGAACGGACCATGGGAATAGCGGCATGCACCAGTTGCCACTTGCCCGACGGCAAGGGCATCCCCGAGGCGTATCCCCGGGTGGCGAACCAGCATCTCGATTACCTGAAGAAACAGCTCCTTGCCTACAAATCCGGTGAGCGGCAATCGAGGGGCGGGATCATGAATAACATCGCGTTCATATTGTCACGTCAGCAGATCGATGACGTTTCAACCTATATGCACGCCCTCAAATAAACGTCCCGCGGGATGTGCCCGTGGTGTTCGGGCACCCTCGGTTCCAATAGGAGGCGTAATGCGCGCGTTCGCCACCGGACGCGTGGTGGAATCGCTGCACCCGGACTATGTCCAGAATATGGGCAAGCGACTGATCAAGATCGATTCGCATTATTGACGTGACCGCGCCGAGGAAAATTCCTCTACTGAGGTTCGAAATCAAGCATTCCACTGCCGGGAGGTGAAAAATCAAATGTTGCTCAAGGGTTCGTGTCACTGTCAGGCGGTAAGATTTTCGGTTGAGTCCGTACACCCGTACCCGTTCAATCCTTGACGGGCTTGCGGAGGCAGGGAAATGAAGGACAAGCGACAAAGCGCTACATCGACAGTGATGGTTGACAATGACCGGGTGATCGTCACCGAGTGGCGGTTTGCCCCCGATGCGGAGACCGGATGGCACCGCCACCGGTTTGACTATGTCGTCGTACCGCAGTCCACCGGGACGTTGCTGCTGGAGAGCCGGGACGGAGAACGCACGGCGGCACTCGAGAGCGGCCAACCCTATTTCCGATCGGCGGGCGTCGAACACAATGTGGTCAACAGCAGC
>CAMYOI010000203.1 GCA_947259955.1 uncultured Gammaproteobacteria bacterium | reverse complement strand
CCGGCCGGCACACGCGGTCTGCCGGATCTATCTCTGAGTTCCCGATGGCATATTAGTTCACTTGCATTCGATGCCAAACCTGTCGAGGTGCAAGGACGATACGGTAACGGAAACATAGAGGTGCCATCACGTACCACTCGGATCGACATCGTCTACGGCGGTAAAGTCGACGACTCGAAATGGCCTTATATCCTGTGGATGCCTGGTGACGGATGGTATCCGGAAAGTGGGAATCACCGCGTCCGATTCAAGCTCGCCCTCGATGGCCCGCCCGGCTGGAGCTTCCTGACCCAGGGCGTGCCTGGCTCGCGGGACGCGGCCACGGTGAGGACATGGATTCAGGATGACCCCCAGCAGGGTATCTACCTGGCCGCCGGCCCTTGGCATTCATATTCAAAACAGGCCGGTGACTATCGGGCGGGCGTCATGTTGATCGACCGGGACGTCGAACTGTCGAACGCCTATCTGGATGCAACGCTGGAACACCTCGAAAGATACAGCAGGGCGATTGGCTCGTATCCGTACTACCGCTTCACCCTGGTCGAGAACACACGTCAGACCGGTTGGGGTATGCCCGGGTTTACATTGCTTGGGTCAAGCATCATCAGGCTGCCGTTCATAATTCACACATCGTATCCACATGAAATCTTCACACATCGTATCCACATGAAATCCTGCACAACTGGTGGGGTAACGGCGTGTTCGCCGATGGCGAAGGGGCAAACTGGAGCGAGGGCCTGACCACCTACCTGAGCGACTACCTGATGAGTGAACGCGGCGGTGAAGGCCGACAGTATCGCCTGAATACGCTGATTGCGTGGCACGACTATGCCGCCGGGGGATCCGACTTCCCGCTGTCCCGCTTTGTCGGCAGGCACGATCGCGCTACCCAGGCGGTCGGCTACGGCAAGGGAATGTTCCTGTTTCACATGCTCCGTCGTGAGCTCGGTGACGCGCTGTTTATGTCGGGGCTGCGGGAGTTCTATGTTCGCCACAGGTATGGCTACGCAGGTTTTGGAGATATACAGCAGACATTCGAGCGTACATGTGATTGCACGCTGGACAGTTTTTTCTCCCAATGGCTCACCCGCGAAGGGGCGCCTGCACTGAGGTTGGATGCCGCCGTGCCCCGCACGGAGGGCGGAAAACATTCCGTCACCGCGGTGATCAGTCAGTCCGGTGATGAGCCCTGGCGTTTGCGGGTGCCGGTGAGGGTGATCGACACTGTCGGCAGCGTGACGACGCAATCCTTTCGGCTGGACGGCTCGACTCGATCGTTCACCGTAGAACTCGATTCGCCCGCCGCCCGCATCGACGTGGATCCCGAGATCGAACTGTTTCGCCTGCTGGATGAGGGTGAAAAGCCCACTACGTTCAGTAAATTGTTTGCCGCGGAGCAAGTGGTAATATCCGCAGCGGATGAGTCGTTTTACGGAATTGCCAAAGAGCTCGATGTTCAGAATCCAAATTGGATGTTCACGCCCGCCGCATCCGGCGCGGCAAACGATGCCGACGCTGTTTTGTTGCTTGGCTGGGGCCACCCTTGGGCGCGAAATTGGTTTCAATCCCGACGTAACAACGAGTACGGGATCAACGCTGCTTCAATGGATATCGACGGCGTCAGCTACGAAGCGGATGGGCAACAGGTCATCGCTCTCGTTGACACGGTAACTATCGGGGGTGACTCAAAAACCGTTATGTGGATGGCCGCGAGAGATGGCGCCGGGTTGGTCGATTTGATGAGACGGCTTTCCCACTATGGCCGATTCAGCTATGCCGTATTCAGTACGGCGGAAAGACGCGCGGCAACGACCGGCCAATGGCGAGGTCAGGCGCAAACCCTCAGTCGGGTGTTTCACCCGGGCACGTCGGCAATCGTGTCCCAGCCGGCTCCGTCGTCGCTTTTCTGAGCAATGAACAACGAGCTCTTCATATTTCGTGCAATGCAGGCCCGGGATGCCTGAGGGCCCAGAGATCAGGCTGGCCGCGGACCGTGTCGCGAAGGTGCTGGTCGGGAATGAGATCACCGATGCCTACTTTGCACCACCCCGCCTTCGAAGATTTGCGAGGAAGCTCAAGGGCAGTGTTGTTGCCTCGATCGATACACGCGGCAAAGCGATGCTGACTCGTTTCGATAGCGGGCTGACGCTTTACAGCCATAATCAGCTATACGGCGTCTGGTATACGGCGACCCGCGAAAATCCGCCCGAGACCGGGCGCAGTCTTCGCGTCGCACTGCACACCCGCTCACACAGCGCGCTGCTCTACAGCGCGTCCGACATCGAGATGTTGAGTGACCGGCAGATCGAGGAGCACCCGTTCCTCAATCGAATCGGCCCGGATATTCTGGATGATCTAATCACCGCGTCCGATGTCGCGACGCGGTTGAACGATGCCGTATTCAGCGGCCGCTCCGTGGGTTCACTGTACCTCGACCAGTCGTTCATGGCCGGCGTGGGCAACTACCTGCGCTCCGAAATTCTCTTTACCGCCCGGGTGCATCCGACGAACAAACCAGCCGCGCTGGACAGGGCCGCGCGCAATCGGCTCGCTCGCGCAACCCTGAATGTGAGCCGGCGTTCCTACAAGACCCACGGCGTCACGGTAAGTCGAGCACTCGCAAAGGCGCTCCGCGGCCAGGGCCTCTCCTTCCAACAGCATCGCTTCTGGGTTTTCAGGCGAGAGGGACTACCGTGCCACATCTGCGGTACCCCCATCGAAAAAATCACCCTGTCCAGCCGCGGCCTGTACTATTGCCCGACCTGCCAGGTTCGGTGCGGGCCTGTTTAGTCAAAAAACGCAATCGAATGCCATGACCCATGACAAGTGAATCGGCTCCGGTCTACCGGGCGTTGTTCGAGCCCTACACGCTCAAGCACCTGACCCTGAAGAACCGCATTATCAGCGCACCCCACGGTCCGGCGTATGCCGATGGCGGCATGCCTAAGGAGCGTTATCAAAGGTACCACGAGGAAAAAGCCAGGGGCGGCATCGCCATGACCATGTTCGGCGGCTCGTCGAACGTTTCGGTGGACTCTCCCTCGCTTTTCGGGCAGCTCTACATGGGACGTGACGAGATCATCCCCTATCTCAGGGAGTTTTCCGAACGCATCCACGCGCACGGCGCCGCGCTAATGTGCCAGATCACCCACATGGGACACCGAACCGTCTGGGATCATGGTGACTGGTTCGTACCGATCGCGCCCTCTCACATCCGGGACAAGGCCCATCGCGCCTTTCCCAAGGCGATGGAAAAATCGGATATCAGACGTGTCGTCGCCGATTTTGGCCAGGCGGCGCGGCGCTGCCGGGAAGGCGGACTGGACGGCTGCGAGGTTTCCGTGTTTTCGCACCTCACGAACCAGTTTCTTACCCCGGCGATCAACAAGCGTGACGACGAGTACGGCGGCAGCCTCGAGAACCGGCTCAGGTTCACCCTGGAGGCGCTGGCGGAGGTGCGCCGACAGGTCGGCGACGACTATATCGTCGGGGTGCGTTTTCCCGCCGACGAGCGCCTCGAGGGATGGCTGAGTCGTGAAGACTGCATTGCGGCCGCGAAGCTTCTGGCCGAGAGCGGGCTGGTCGATTTTTTCAACATCTGGATGGGGACGCCGGCGACCAACTGGTCTTTTCCCGACGCTATACCGCCGATGACCCACGCGTTCGGGCCCTACCTGGACGATGCGGCGCGTTTCAAGCAGGCGGTTGGGCGTCCGGTGTTTCATTCCGCGCGACTCCATGACGCCTCGCTGGCCGAGCGCGCGCTGCGCGAAGGCGCCATGGACCTCGTCGGTATGACCCGGGGGCACATTGCGGATCCCCATCTGGTCGCCAAGCTCGCCCGGGGAGAGGAGTCACGGATCCGCCCCTGTGTCGGCGCCAATTATTGCATCGATCGCATCTATCAGGGCAGCGAGGCGCTATGCCTGCACAATCCCGCCACCGGCCGTGAACAGACCATGCCCCACGTGATCACCCCCGGCGACGGCAAGCGGCTCGAGGTGGTCGTCGTCGGAGGCGGACCGGGCGGCCTGGAGGCGGCGAGAGTCTGCGCGTCGCGGGGCCACAGCGTGGTGCTGTTCGAAGCCTCGAACGATCTCGGGGGGCAGCTTACGATTGCGGCGCGGGCCTCGTGGCGGCGCGACCTGATCGGTATCGTGCGCTGGCTGTCCGATGAGATCCGGCACCTGGGGGTCGAGGTGCGCTACAACACCTATGCCGAAGCTTCCGACGTCGCAGGGCTTGCACCCGACGTCGTGATCGTTGCTACCGGGGGCCTTCCGGACACCGGCGTCTGCGAAGGATCGCATCTCGTCGCGAGCGTATGGGACGTGCTCACCGGTCAGGTTCAACCCGGCAAGGAAGTGATCGTATTCGATGATCATGGCGATCACCAGGCGCTCTCCTGCGCCCAGGCGCTTGCGGAAAACGGCGCCAGCGTCGAGCTGATAACGCCGGACCGGGCGGTGGGGGAGGAGCTCGGTATCAGCAACGCCGCGGTGTACTACGCAGGATTCGCCAATTTGGGTATTCGAACGACCTTGAACACCCGGCTGCTCGAGGTGCGTCTCGACGGCGATCGTCTCTCGGCCGTGATCAAGAACGACTACGGCGGAACGGCCGAGACCCGCATCGTCGATACCGTTGTGGTCGAGCACGGTGTGCTTCCATTGGAGGACGTCTATTTCGAACTCAAGCCCGATTCCATCAACCGCGGCGAGATAAACCTGGATGCCCTGGCGAACGGCCGGCTCGTCGACAAGGTCGTAAACGCCAGCGGCAGGTATCGACTGTACCGGGTGGGCGATGCGGTCGCGAGCCGAAATCTGCACGCCGCCCTGTATGAGTCACTGAGAATTTGCAGCCGCATTTGAGGACGCCGGGTAAAGTCCCAAGGAGGCGGGTACTCGTGCGCAATAACGATTACACTCGAAAACCTCGAATCAAATCATAGTCGGAGGTACACCATGTCTATTGAACGTCTGCACACGAACGACCGCATGAGCCAGATCGTCATCCATGGAGACACCGTTTATCTCGCGGGTCAGGTTGCCCTCGCCGCGCCAGGGGCGAGTATTACGGATCAGACCCGGGCCATACTCTCGCAGATCGACGAGTTGCTTGCCGAAGCGGGAACCGATAAATCCAGAGCATTGACCGCGACGATCTGGCTCAACAGCATGGAGGATTTCAATGAGATGAACGATGTATGGGACGCCTGGGCCAAGGGAGGTAATGCGCCATGTCGAGCATGCGTAGAATCCCCGAGGCTTGCCGCTTCGCAATTCGCCGTAGAGATCGGATTGGTTGCCGCCCGATAAGGGTCGCCGCGAGCCCGAAAGCGGCAGCACCTCGCGCGCGGGAGCCATGGGTCCCGTTGGTTTGCTCAATGAAGCTTGAGAATCGGTTCTGGCCCAGCAAGCCCTGGTTCAGCGCCTTGCCTCCAGCCACGCCAATACAACATCGATTAGATGCTGTTCGTAGCCGTCAAAAAAGTGATCGGCGCCCGCGGTCTCGGTCTGGGTAAAATCGTCATTGCCCGACGCCCCCGCGACCCGAGCGCGCGTGCTCACCCCCGTCAACACGGAATCCAGGTCGTACTCGCCATAGAGATCCAGGATGGGTATGTGGATACCGGATAGACCTTCCGCCGACTCGTCCAGGCTTCCCATACCCCCGGTGCTGGAGCCTATCGCAATCAGACCCGCTATACCGTGGCTGGGGTGACTGCCCAAATAGTGTATCGCCATCGACGCCCCCATGCTGTGCGCGGCAATGAAAACAGTGCCCGAGTTCGTTGCCTCCAGAAATCGTAGTGCGGCGTCGACCCGCGGTAACACTTCGGGGAATAAGGGCAGGTAGTCCGAGGCCGCGGCCTCGTTGGGCAGTATGGGCATCTGCACAGCCAGGGTATCCCATCCCGATTCAGCGAGACCGACGCGCAGCGGATTGATCACCTGCGGCCAGTCGGGGTGCACGCCAATGCCGTGCAGCACGATGACCGCGCCTTTTGGCTCCGATGCCGCAGCGGTATGGAGCCCAAGAAAACTGATCCCGCCCGCCTCGAGCCAGATCGCTTCGCCGTCGAAAAGTTGATCGACGACCTGTTCGGCCCATCGCTTTTCCTTGGCCGCATCGGAAGCCCAGAGCAGCGAGAGGGGTATTATAAAAACTAGGGCTACGATTAGACGCGGCAGTCGGCTGCTCCAGCGTACGAACCAACGCATTGGCTGCATATTTCGATATCGATTTTGAATAGCCCTAATCTTGACTATTTTATGATAGCCGATTTCTTCCACCAGGGATTTTTCGCCTGGACGAACTCATTCCAGCGATCGTCAAAGCTTTGCAGCAGCTCATAGTATTCTCGCGTGCGCCAGCCTACGACGCCGCCGGCATATTCCGCCGCCTTGTGACCCGGGCTCCCAGCGATTAGATCTTCCAAAAGTTCACCCATCACAGCGACGTCGTTCATGACCCCCAGCAGGTCCTGCAGACCGCGCATATGGTCCATGAACACGTCCAACCCGGAAAATATCGGGCTGAAAAACTCGGCCGCATAACGCATTTTCTTGCACTCGATTCTAAGCTGGTGCATTTCGCTTGCAGAGTTGACATCGACGTGGGCACCATGGGACAGCACCTGGCGTTCCTGCTTGTCGAGGGCTTTGCGGGCAAACGGAACGATATCCGAGTTCAATCGCGCCCGATTCTTCTTGCCGATCTCGCCAACCGCCCACCCGCTGTCCGTCAACCAGGCGCTGAAGCCATCTTTGAATTGCGCATAGCGCTCCCCGTCAAGCATCGACCGCACCTTTTCATAGGCCTCGGCGCGCCGGCTCTCGGCCAGTGCCAGGAGCTCTTCTCCGCCAGGCAGTTTCAGTTTTCCCCGCACCGCACCGAGCGCCTCGTCAATGAAAACATCCAGGTCTCGCGCCTCCCCCAGCTGGCCGGCCAGCCAGCGCATTTCGTCGGCCCAGTAACTCGTGGATTCTTTCGGTACTGCCGAACGAAAAGTGGCGGTGGCGGACCGCATACGCCGGAAAATCACCCGCATTTGATGCACTCCCTCTATGTCCTGCCAGGATCTAGCCGCATCCTCCCATTGCGGCAAATAATCGAAATTGTGCTGTAAAATCGTTGTAAAGGCCTCGTTGACGTTCTGCTTCGAATGTACGGGCGCCGGTATTTTGGGTATCTTGTTCACGATCGATATTTTCCGCTGTAGTCTTTAATAATGCCTAATGATTGTATGACCGAATCAACCGGTAATTGACGGGGCAGTCTGCTAGTTAGCGCTTACTTAATATTACCGAAACCGATTGGATAGTATACTGTCTTGGGAAGGATACCCATAGCATGGGGCTTTGGCGCTTTTTTTATGCATCGGGTGTTGTCGTTTTCAATGGAGAATCAACTGTCAGGAAAAAGGCGATTGAAAAAGAAATGAAGAAAATGCCACCGGAGGCGGTAAATGGTTCCTTCGAGTTTGCCGTGGCCGCGGCCGGATATCCTGCACCAACAGTCCCCGCGACGCCAGCTACTGTCCGACGCGTTGACCGATGTTTTAGACGAGCTGCTCCAAGTGGTGCGTGCCACAGTGGCTAGGCAACATCGCCGTTTACCTCATCAGTCCAGACCTTGAAGCTCTTCAAGGTGTTAGGGCCGAACGTGTTGCTGATTGGTACATCGGCGGCATCGCGGCCTCGCGCGATCAGTACACGACCGACACGCCGCACGTTGTTCCGGGCATCAAAGGTGTACCAACGGCCACCGAGATAAGCTTCAAACCAGGCGGCGAAATCCATCGGGCCGTGCGGGGGGGGTATTCCTATGTCGCTGAGGTAGCCTGTACAGTAGCGCGCTGGAATGTTCATGCAACGGCAGAAGGTGATGGCGAGATGCGTGTAGTCACGGCAGACGCCGGTGCCCTCGTCGAAAGCTTCCGAGGCCGTCTTCGTGGCGCGGGCACGCTCGTAATTAAAAGTGATATGTTGATGGACAAAGTCGCAGATGGCTTGGACACGTCCCCATCCGGTGGGCGATTTATTGAATAAATCCCAAGCCGCCTCCGACAGCAGATCGGTTTCGCAATACCGGCTTCCCAAGAGGAACACAAGGGTTTCCTCCGGCAGATCTTGCACCTGATGTTGATAGGCCGAGTCGGCGACCACGTCCGGCTCACCCGTATCTCTCACCACCGCGTCGGTTGAAATCCGGATCTCACCCTCCGGTGCGACGATCCGGCTGCACCAGTTTCCGAAAGCATCACGATAGGCGGTGATTGGGGTTGACGGACTGGTGACGAGATGGTCAGGAACAATTATGTCGGAGACGCGCGTAAAATGAATTTGTAACGTCAGGATCATAGGCGTCGGCTGCAGGCAGTCGTATATCAATTCGTAGCCGACCCGGATCTGCACAATTGGTTTCTCTTACTAATGTCCCGGCGTTGAGCGGGAGAAGTGCGCTAACTCGTTGATGTTGTGTCGCATCTGCCTCACTTTCCTTTGCATTTGATTTTCACTTTCGTCCCATTTTAGTGCTCTAGATAACTACGTAAATGATCAAAGCGAGTAGGATGGTTCAATTTGCGCAAGGCCTTGGCTTGGATCTGTCGAATGCGTTCACGGGTTACGCCGAATTGTTTGCCCACTTCTGCCAACGTGTGATCGGTAGTCATACCGATGCCAAAGCGCATGCGCAGTACCTTGGCTTCGCGAGGAGTCAACGTATCCAGAACACCCTGGATTGCGTCTCTCAGGCTGGAACTGGTTGCGGCATCAATCGGCACCTCGCATTTTCTATCCTCAATGAAGTCACCTAGATGTGAATCGCCATCGTCGCCGATCGGCGTCTCCAAGGAAATAGATTGTTTGGCGATCTTTAACACGTTGCGGATTTTATACTCGGGCATTTCCATGCGACTGGCCAGTTCTTCGGGCAGTGCCTCGCGTCCTTTTTCTTGCAGGATCTGGCGCGATACACGATTGAGCTTGTTGATAGCTTCATTCATGTGTACCGGAACACGGATAGTCCGAGCTTGGTCCGCAATGGACCGGCCGACGGCCTGTCGAATCCACCACGTCGCGTAGGTGGAAAACTTATAACCGCGGCGGTACTCAAATTTATCCACTGCCTTCATCAACCCGATATTGCCCTCCTGAATCAGATCCAGAAATTGCAGGCCACGGTTGGTATATTTCTTGGCAATGGAAATCACCAAACGCAGATTTGCTTCGACCATTTCTTTTTTGGCACGACGCGCTTTGGCCTCACCGATCGACATCCGGCGATTGACCTCCTTCAACTCGCAGAGGGGGATGCGAGCCGACTGCTCGAGCCTCTCTAGTTGTTCACGATGCTCTTTAATTTCTTCAGCATATTGCTCAATTGTGTTTCTGTTATCGCCAGCCGCGCGTAACAATGCCCGATACAATCCCTTGTCGGTTTCTTTCGTTACGAAGGTTTTAATGAATGTTTTTCTAGGCATGTACGAATATCCAACACAGATTTCCATAATTGCTTTTTCCCGCGCTCGCACCAGTTCGACCAGTTCCTTGACTCGATCCCATAGCGCCGCAACTTGCTTCGGTGCGAGTTTGATCTCCATAACTTCTGCGGTGATCTTTTTCTGAATTCTTTTGACCTTATGGTCGCCGATTCCATGTCGCTCAATTGCGCGTACCAGACTGTTGTAATCTTTGCGCAATCGTTTGAATCGGACTTTGGCCTCTTCCAGGTCAGGACCGGTATCGACATTCTCTGCGCTCCCCTCATCTTCATGATTAGTTTCGGTGGGGTGTGCAGGCCAAGTTCGCTGGGGTTGTGGCACTGGTTCGTCCACGGCGCCTGGGTCTATAAAATCGACCATAAAATCTGTTAATCGCATTTCGTCGTTTTCGATCAGCTCGACCAGGCGCAGGATCTCCTCGATGCTGACCGGACAGCTCACCGCGGCCTCGGTACACTGGCGAGTGCCGTCTTCGATGCGTTTAGCCAGTTTGATCTCCTCCTGGCGAGTCAACAGATCCAGAGTTCCCATCTCATTTAAGTACATCCGAAACGGGTCAGTGGTGCGACCAAACTCATTCTCCACTGCGGTCGTCAGTGCGGAGTCGGTGTCGTCATCGTCGTCATCGGAGCTGGGTCCCTCTTTAAGTAGAAGACTATCCGGGTCGGGTGGTTTGTCATAGACCGAAATGCCCATATCACTGATCATGTTGACCACGACCTCGATCTGGTCCGTGTCGCGAATGTCTTCAGGCAAATGGTCGTTGATCTCCCGATAGGTCAGGAAACCTTGTTCTTTGCCTGAGAGAATGAGCCTTTTTAGTTCTGACCGTTTGCTTTCTTGGTCCATGCGTCAGCTACCTTGGCAGTGAGAACTTCCGGCAAATGGTGTTGGAGTAATAGTGTCGGCCTATAGTTGACGCAACGCCCTGAAAGCGTCGCTATCAGGGCTTGCGCATTTGGAACTTCCGCTCTTCCTTGTGCCGGAAGTTGATGCGGCCCTTGCTGAGATCGTAGGGCGACATCTCCAGGGTGACGCGGTCGCCCGCGAGAATCCGAATGCGGAACTTGCGCATCTTCCCCGACGCATATGCCGTCACTATGTGGCCGTTTTCGAGCGTTACTCGAAACAGCGTGTTCGGCAGCACCTCATTGACGACGCCGTCGACTTCGATCAACTCTTCTTTGGCCACGAGCGGCTGCGTTACGGGCGCGTTTATAGAGGCTTCAGGTTGACGGCGGAGGTCTTGCCGTTATTTCCCCGTTCCACTTCGAACGAGACTTTTTGGTTTTCTGTCAACGTGGACAGTCCTGCGCGGTCCACCGCTGAAATGTGCACGAATACGTCCTTGGATCCGTCCTCGGGAGCAATGAAGCCAAATCCTTTGGCTGCGTTGAAAAACTTTACGGTACCTGTGGTAGACATGGTATTCCTCTGGAGAAAATTTAGACAAGCCGGGCACGACATGGTACGCGGCATCAACTGACAGATCGGAGAAGGTCAATAAAAGCACCCGGGATGGGTACCAAGAGAACTGGGCCGACAGGCCATAGACAGCTAAGTATGATCACTCCGTAAACGAATAGCAAACAGAATCTTCACGGTACCCCGGGTGCTAAGACGCTCTTTTTGACTTGCAATCATCCTTTAATCGCAGAACCGGTTCTGGTTTCACGATATGCTTAAAGCTTGAGGTTCCCTAAACTTCTGCAACCGTCTCTGATTCACACACCGGCGGCCTTCGACGTGCCGTGAGATACGTCCGGCAATCGGTAAGATAGTAGCGCCGCGGTCAGAACGAATCCGGCCGACCACCACAGACAACCCTCCAGCCCATGGGTCTGATAGGCCCAACCAGACAGCACAGTAC
>CAMYOI010000202.1 GCA_947259955.1 uncultured Gammaproteobacteria bacterium | reverse complement strand
GTTATTCCTGAAACATCTCCCGTTTCAAATGTTTTTGAATCGATGCGCAGCGCCCGGACGCACATAGCGTGCGTCGTCGACGAATACGGTGTGTTCACCGGTATCGTCACCATGGAAGATCTGTTGGAGGAAATTGTCGGTGAAATATCTGATGAACTGGATGCGCGACTCCCCGAATACCCCGTGTTGGAATCAGATGACGGCTGGATCGCCCACGGGTTGACGCCATTGTCGGACCTTGCGCGTATCACCGGGTTGCAGCGAGCAAGCGACGTCAATGCCAATACGCTATCTGGGCTGTTTATGTATCGACTCGGCCGCGTCCCCGCATTGAACGATGAAATCATCGAGAACGATTATCGGCTGGTGGTTACGGAGATGGCGGAGCGCCGGGTGCAAAAAGCTGTCGTCCACCCTCCGGACAATTCCCAGGATATCCATGCAGAGCGGCCGGACGCGTTCGATAAGGGTTAAATCCAGAACCTCGAATAAGGGTAAAATCGAGAAACTGGAACAAGACGAGGAGACGAACCCATGATCCGAACCCTGTTGTACGATGCGGAGCAGCAAAGCCAAACGGAGGGCGGAGAAGAGCAGATCGACGCCTGGCTAAAGAATCCAAGTTTGTATATTTGGGTCGATTTCTACGAGGAAGATCCAGTCGCCGAGACCGAAACGATGGAAAATGTCTTTGGTCTGCACCCTCTGGCCATAACGGATGCGCAACGTGACCGTCATCCGGCAAAGATCGAAGCCTTTGGCGATCACACTTTCATTTTACTGAAAGGATTGAGCGCGGATACGACCACGATGGAATTCGCCACCATACAGATCGCCATTTTTATCGGGGAGCGGTTTTTGCTCACCCGGCATACCGGTCCATCAGTCAGTATCGATAAGCTCTGGGTTGAAATGGCCGAAACACCCCGCCATAGCGGCCAGACATCCGTTTATCACCAACCCGACGTCCAGGCGGTTCGACTGACCCGGTTTGTGGTCAATCGCTACATCCCTATACTTCTTGATCTGGAAAAGCGGCTCGACGAGATCGAACAGGAAATGATCGCCGAGCCCAAGGATACGCTCTTGTTCGAGCTGATCGAACACAAAACCAACCTTAAAAAAATGCGCCGCATCATGGCGTACCACACCGAAGTATTCAGTCAATTGAAAAGCAGTGCGTGGCCTGCTGTCAGTGTCGAACGCAAGCACGAAGTAATTGATGTTTACGAGCAATTGGAACGCGCCACCAGCCTGGCCAGTCTGTACCACGAGCTGATTTCCGATTTGCAGGACGGGTACATCTCGCTGGCGTCGCACAGATTAAACAATATCGTCAAGGTGCTCACCATTATCACCGTCATTTTCATCCCGCTTGGATTTCTTGCCGGGCTGTACGGCATGAACTTCGAATATATTCCGGAACTGCACTATAAATACTCCTACTTTGTCGTGCTGCTGGTCATGGTAACCGTCGCTTTTTCCTTGCTCGTAGTGTTCAAACGAATGAAGTGGTTGTGATCGACCGCCGGGATTCCATGGATTGGCTTGTAAAAGTTCTCGGCGTTATCGCGCTGACGCTGGCTCTCAGCGGACAGGCGCAAGAGCCTGCGGCCGTCGTCGACAGTCCGCCACCCGACCCATACGCGTTGGCGAACGACTGGTGGGCGTACTTTGAAAATGCCGGCGAAACGCTTCCCGACAGAATCGAAGTATTCAAAACCCACCTGCAATCGAGCCTGGAAGCCCAATCTTCATCCACTCTCGAAGAGACGACCAATATTGCGGACGAGATCAATCAAAGCCTCGATATTTATTCCGCGCTGAAAAACCGAAACCCTGCGCAAAAGTTTGAGAGTCCGGTAGCGGCGGAACGTTACAGCGTGGCAACGGTGCTCGATCTCGTCAGTCAAATTCGGGACATGCAGCTGGAAGTGGAAATCGAGCGAGAAGAGATTACGCATCGAGAAACCGCCATCAAGCGTGCTCGCAAGAAGCTGGACAACCTGAAAGCCGCGTATTTCGAACTGGACAACCAGGCACCGTCCCGGCTGGCCAAGGGACTCACCATCATTCGTGATCGCCTGCGCCTGGCGCTCGCCGGAGAAGAGGTGCGCCTGCTCAAACCGCAGTTACAGGGAAAAGAAGAACAACTGACCGCGTTTCGCGACGTGCTCAATACGGCGACAAAGCGGCTGACGGCCAATAGCGAAGACGTCGAGGCCTATGAAAAACGGTATGCGTTCAACGAAGCCGAGGTGGAGCGACTACAGGAAGAAGCGGCCTTCTACCGGCTGCGAGGCGCCGGAATAGCGGAAACACCGGAGGAGCACGCGCAGGCCAGACGTTTCAGGCAAAGGCTTGTCGACTTCGACGTACGCATCGCCTCCGCCGAACTGGCGCGGTCGAAGGCGCATGTCGCTGTCGCCTTGACCAGCCGGTTCAGCCCCGAAGCTGAAGCCGGCGACAACATCAGTCTGAGTGCATCACTCAGCGAGCTGAAAGAGCTGCTCAAAGAAACCGATAAACTCCGTCTGACCTGGCGCCGCGGAACCGACAGCGAACGCGAGTCCGCCGAGGCGCAACTGTCGCTCGCCCGGGATCAGAATTCCATCCTGGCAAACGATCACCGCAGACGCGTCGAACAGGCCGACGAAACACTGGAGGCCCTTGCCACGCTGCGTGAGCACCTGGCGACGGGTCAGATGCTGGCCGATCTTGCCGCCGGACGCGTTGCGCAAGAAGAAGGTACGCTCGCTGTCTGGCTGGCGCAATTCAAAAATACCCTGGGGCACTTCTGGGCTGCCGTTACGCAGATTACCACCGGCAGTTTGTTCACCATCAACGAAACGCCGGTCACGTTGCTGGGGTTGTTTCGCATCCTGATGATTCTGGCTATCGCCTGGTGGGTGTCCAAGATCGTGCGTCACGGTCTCGACCGCGTGGCCCAGCGCAGCCAGGTGATGAACCGCGCTTCGCTGTATACGGTCGGACGGCTATTCCATTATGCGATTCTGACACTCGGTATTTTTATCGGTTTGTCATCCATTGGACTCGACTTCACGAAACTTGCGTTGTTCGTCAGCGCACTGGGTGTGGGCCTGGGATTCGGCCTGCAGGCGATATTCAGCAATTTCGTAGCCGGCCTGATCATCCTGTTCGAAAAAAGCCTCAAGGTAGGAGATTTTGTCGACCTGGAATCGGGAGTGACCGGCGAGGTACGGGAGATCAATATTCGAAGTACATTAATCACGACCAATGACAATATCGATATACTGGTGCCAAATTCCGAATTCGTCAGTGGTCGCGTCATCAACTGGACGCTGCGCGAGGCTTATCGCCGCCTGCGCGTGCCCTTTGGCGTAGCCTACGGAACGGATAAAGACACCGTAAAAAAGGCCGCACTCGAGGCAGCCGGCGCGGTTCCGTATACATTGACCGCTCCCGCCGGACGAAGTCCGCAGGTATGGCTGGTCGAATTTGGTGACAGCAGCCTGAACTTCGAGCTGGTCGTTTGGCTGAAACCCGACGCGGTGAAGCGGCCCGGTGCCGTGCAAGCCGCCTATACCTGGGCACTAGAAACGGCGCTAGATAAATACGGTATCGAGATTCCCTTTCCGCAACGTGACCTGCATTTGCGAAGCGGTTTCAGGGAATTAGTGTCTGATTCTGCAGAACCAAACAGGGACGCAGAGGATCAGTCGCCAGCCGATTTCACAGCGGTCTCGAAATCATGAAATCCCTGCCCGCGCTGGGATGGCGTGAGTGGGTGTCGCTGCCCGACCTCGGCATCAAACGTATCAAGTGCAAAGTCGACACCGGTGCGCGAACATCGGCCCTCCACGCGTTTTTTATCGAACCGGACCAGAATCAAAGCCTGGTGCGTTTTGGCATTCACCCATTGCAGAAACGAACCGACATCGAACTAGTCTGCGTCGCCCCGGTACTCGATCAACGCATCGTTACCGACTCCGGCGGCCATCGTGAGATGCGGTACGTGGTCGAAACAACGGTGGTTATCGGTGATACGAGATGGCGCATCGAGGCGACGTTAACCGACCGGGACACGATGCGGTTTCGCATGTTACTCGGACGCACCGCGCTGCGGAAAAGGTTCGTCGTCGATGCCGCCGCGTCGTACCTCGTCGGCAAACGCAGTTTGAAATCAACCCTTAGAAAAAACAGGAGCTAGCATCATGAGAATCGCCCTACTAACGCGAGCCAAAGATCGACTTTACTCGAACCGACGCCTGGTCGAAGCAGCCAAGGCAAGGGGACATGATATCGAGTACGTACACACGCTGAATTGCTATATGGATATCGCGTCCCATAGCCCCAGCGTGCATCTCGGGGGGCAGGAGCTGCCATTCTTCGATGCCGTCATACCCCGAATCGGTGCCTCGGTGACGTTTTACGGCTGTGCCGTCCTCCGTCAGTTCGAAATGATGGGCAGCTATCCGTTGAATGAGTCGGTCGCCATCACGCGCTCCCGGGACAAACTGCGCTCACTGCAAATCCTGGCGCGTGCCGGCGTTGGTCTGCCGTTAACCGGCTTCGCCCACTCCACCAAGAATACCAATGATTTGATCCAGCTGGTCAATGGCGCCCCGCTGGTGGTCAAGATACTCGAGGGCACACAGGGAAAAGGCATCGTGCTTGCAGAGACGCAAAAAGCCGCGGAGACCATCATCGATGCCTTTCGCCAGCTCAAAGCGAATTTCCTGGTGCAGGAGTTCATCAAGGAGGCCGGCGGCGCCGATATTCGAGCGTTCGTCATCGGTGGCAAGATTGTTGCCGCCATGATGCGCAAGGCCGCAGAGGGTGAATTTCGATCCAACCTGCATCGCGGCGGCACCGCATCGTTGATAAAACTGACGCCGGAAGAGCGCTCCACCGCCGTGCGTTCCGCCAAGAGAATGGGATTAAACGTCGCCGGAGTCGACATTCTTCGATCCAGCCACGGACCGGTGGTCATGGAGGTGAACTCATCACCGGGTCTGGAAGGCATCGAAAAGGCCACGGGAAAGGACGTTGCCGACATGATCATCCAGTTTTTGGAAACAAACGCGAAACCCAAAAGAACGCAAACGCGTGGCCAAGGTTAACCGATGACCGCAACAGTCGAGATTGCCGGCGAAATAATCGAGCCGGGCACGCGGATCATGCTCGACCTCCCGATTCCGCAACTTTACACCCATACGCCAATGGAAATGCCGGTGTATGTGTTGCGCGGCAAGCGCGATGGACCCTGTCTGTTTGTCTGTGCGGCGATTCATGGTGACGAGTTGAACGGTGTGGAAATCATCCGCCGCTTGATGATTCAGCCCAATTTGAGCCGTATTCGCGGAACCCTGATCGCCATCCCAATCGTAAATGTTTATGGGGTAATTCACCATTCCCGCTATCTCCCCGACCGGCGCGATCTGAACCGCTCGTTTCCAGGCTCCGAAAAAGGATCCCTGGCAAGCCGCCTTGCGTATTTATTGATGACCGAAGTGGTCGCACACGCGACCCACGCCATAGATCTGCACACCGGCGCCTTGCATCGTGACAATGTGCCTCAAATTCGTGCGGATCTCGAGGATAAGAACACCAGGGAACTGGCCCATGCGTTTGGCGTCCCCATCATCGTTAATTCTAAACTGCGAGACGGTTCGTTACGCCAAGCTGCTTGCGACTTGGGTATACCGATCATGATCTACGAAGCGGGCGAAGCCCTGCGCTTCGATGAGGTCTGTATCCGGGCAGGACTTCGCGGTATCAACAACGTTATGTGTGCTCTCGGTATGCTGACAACGAAGAGGCGTCGTAAAACACCGAAAAAATTTTTCGCGGCCCATTCCAGTTCCTGGGTGCGGGCACCCATTAGCGGTGTGTTGTTGAACAATACGAAACTCGGCACCAACGTTAGTGAGGGGGATATTCTTGGTGCGGTTGCGGATCCGTTTGGGCAAACGCAAACCGACATCAAGGCAACCGCATCCGGTGTCGTCATAGGCCGCACTCATTTGCCCCTAGTCAACGAGGGCGATGCCGTCGTACACATAGCCCGGTTCGACGACGTGTCGGCAGTGGCGGATCAGGTCAGCGCCTTCAAAGACAGCGAACAACAGGCTATCGACAAAGACGACGCCCCCGCAATTGTCTGATCGCCGGCCTGATGCAAATTGATGGAATTCGCACCTGCTCGATTACGAGGCGGCTTCTTTCAATCCGCGTAATACATTCTCGTCCCGCAGGTAGATGTCGTCGAGGTATCGCAACGTTCCGTAACTGTCGATTACGACGGTGAAATACAAAATATGAATGGGTACGGGCGACTTCAGATTGACGCGAGTCGTCTTGCCGGTCGCAATCATCTCGTCGAGGCGGGCCTTGTCCCAGCCGGGGGTTTCTTCGAGCAGCCACGTCGCAAGGTCTTCGGGATCCTGCGTGCGGAGACAACCTGACGAAAAAGCGCGCTGGCGTTCAGCGAACAGGCCGCGACTGGGTGTGTCGTGCAAATAAACGCTATGTTTGTTGGGAAACATGATCTTTAATTTGCCGAGCGCATTGAGCGGGCCAGGCGCCTGGCGAATCTTGTACGGAAACGTGGCGGGTTGTAGCGAAGCCCATTCGATGGATGCCGGCGGCACGATACGGCCCGCGCTGTCGATGACCTGGAAACCCAGTTTCTCGACGACACCCGGGTCGCGCTGGAACAGCGGCAGCTTATCTTTACGTGCGATCGATTTTGGCGTCTCCCACCACGGATTCAGCACGATATATTCGATTTCGTCAGAAAACACCGGGGTTCGGCGAAACTGTTTTCCCACGATAATCAGGTGTGTGCGCTCGCGTAAACCTTCATTATAAGCGGCCACGCTGAATCCGGCGATATTCGCGCGAAGGTGGCGTCGTCCCAGATCTTCCGGCAGCCAGCGCCAGCGTTCGAGGTTAACCATGAGCTCGAGCGGCGGCAGAAAAGGGACTGAGTTTTTCTTGCAAGACTTTCCTGAAATTCCTTTACCGCCTGTTCGGTCTGTTGGTCGAAAATACCGGTGTTGGCGTCCGCCTGCATCAAACCAAGCTGAACCAGTCGTTTCTGAAGCGCATAGACACGCGCCGCGGTCATCCCCAATTTCAGCGCGGGGCCGTCCGGAATCACGACTATCGGGTCCTCTTGCTGACGGCGAAGGTCTGACAATTCAACCATGAGCGCGGCGTATTCCGGGGAGTTCGGCGCAAGCAATTCCAGACTGTTTTCCACGGTTCCGGCGGCGAGCGCCGCCGCCAAATCATTCGCAAGATTGCGATCACGGCGCGCCGCAGTCCAATCGGTCTCGTAGGTCAGCGGATCGAGCTTGCCGTGCACCATGTGTGCGGCCGCCGCGAACCAGGCATCGGTGGCAAGCCGCTCTCGTCGCTCCGGCGCGGCCTTTCGCGCACGCAGGGCCTGCAGGTGATAGTGTCCGGGATCAAGGCCGTGATCGGACAACCGTTCGATAGCCTGGATCAACCCATCGAACCGCTGATCTTCGGACCAGGCGGGCGCTTCATCGCGCCCGGCGTAGAACTGGGACACTGCCACTGGCGCAAGCCTAACCGGTTCCTGCTCCTGGGCAAGGACGACCGGACCCATGAGGAGAAAGGCGACGCTTGACAGCAGAGCGGCAACGGGCTTGTCGGACATACTGGTTGTCTTAGCCGGCGGGCGTCGCCGGCAGTTGAAAAGAAAACGTAGTGCCCCGATCGAGCTCGCTCTGAACCACGATGGCGCTGCCGTGCAGGTCGATAATCCGTTGTGCGATGGCAAGGCCGAGGCCGGCACCGTTGTTGCCCGAGCGATTGACGTCCTGCTGATAGAAACGCTCAAAAATACGCGGTACGTCCGCAGCCGGGATCCCGCTGCCGCTATCGCTAACCCGCACAACGACATTGGTGGAGTCGACGTCAACACCGATAGTGATGCGTCCACCCGGCGGTGTATGGCGCAGTCCGTTTTCCAGCAGATTCTCCAGNNNAACCCGCACAACGACATTGGTGGAGTCGACGTCAACACCGATAGTGATGCGTCCACCCGGCGGTGTATGGCGCAGTCCGTTTTCCAGCAGATTCTCCAGTACGCGCTGCATCATCGCGATGTCGCCGTAAATCAACGGCACACTCGGATTCAGCCTGACCTCCAGCTCAATCGACTTTTCCTGCGCGCGCAGTTGAAAGGCCTGGCTGACGTCCTGCACCAGCTCACCCATTGAGAAAGGTTCCGAATAAAGGACCGATTGACAAGAGTCCAGCCGGGCCAGTTCGAACAGCTCTTCCACCAGTTGACCGAGACGCTGACTGTGGCGCAAGGCGGTTTTAAGGTATTGTTCCTGTTCCTGTTCGGTCAACGTTCCACGTTTTAGCAGCAGTGTCTCGAGGTAGCCGCGCATTGTGGTCAATGGCGTGCGCAGATCGTGCGAGACGTTAGCGACCATTTCACGCCGCATGTTGTCCATTTTCTGCAGCTCGCGGATTTGCGCATTGATCTTCTCCGCCATCGCCTTGAAGTGTTTCCCCAACTCGTCGATCTCGTCGTTGATTTTTTCCGTGTCCGGGAAAGTTATTGTCGCATCTCCGTCGTGATCTTGTCGGGCATAGCTGCGCATCACGCTGCCCAGCACTCGCAATCGGCGGGTCAGCAATGCAAATACGATCAATCCGCACAGCAACGCCGCGGCCAATGCGGCGAGTAATACGACCAGTGAGGACTCCAGGATGTAACTGTTTTTCAACATCTGCACGACGTTGTCGTGCAGCTCGCCGCCAAGAACGATATACAGGTAGCCTTGCAAGCCGTCTTCATTGACGATCTCAGCCGCCGAAAATACCTTGCGGCCATTGGGGTTGCGCGGATCGTCGCCCTCGATTGGAAGCCGGGCGTTTTGATCCAAATACCGCCTGACCGGTTCCAGCGCGACCCGGGCCCTCTTGACCTTGCCTTCCGGCGCTAAATAACCGAGCAACAGTCCCTGTTGGTCGAGAAGGTATAACTCGATACTGGGATTGATCACCATCAGCTGGTGCAGCAGTCGATCCAGCGCCTGGTCGTTGACCCGCTGGTTCTGGATCAGCGGCTGCTCGGCGACGATGTGCTCCGCCAATTCGCGGTTCAATTTTTGCGCGACTTCCTGCTGATACAGGGCGCTGGAACGACCAATCAGTTGAATCAGGATCACCCCGACAATGCAGAGCAGGACGAACAGGGTAAGCGCCAACCGGCTGTATAGCGTCCGGAACATTATTTGTCGCCCCTCCTGGAACCGTCGCCGGAGAATTTGTAACCGACACCCCAAACGGTAACAACGGAACGGGGTTTAGACGGGTCGGTCTCGATCTTTGCGCGCAGGCGATTGATGTGCGAATTCACGGTGTGCTCGTATCCATCGTGGCCATAACCCCAAACGCTGTCCAGCAGCTGCGCCCGGGTGAACACCCGGCCGGGGTTGAGGGCAAAATGCCACAACAGATCGAACTCCCTGGCGGTCAGTTCAATATTGCTGTCACCGAGCAGTACCTGCCGCTTGCCGGGATCTACGGACAGACCATCG
>CAMYOI010000201.1 GCA_947259955.1 uncultured Gammaproteobacteria bacterium | reverse complement strand
GCAGTCCTGCCCCCCTCCATTCACGCAGCAAAGACACCCGAAGTCCTCGTTACCGGAACCCGGCACCCGGTGTCAATCGATGCCCTGCCAGCCGCGGCTACCGTCTACACGCGGGAACAGATCGACAGGCTGCAATACCAGGCCCTTCCCGAACTTCTCAACCAGTCCATTGGTCTGGACATCGTGCAAAACGGCGGGCCGGGCAAGGCTGCGAGCCTTTATATTCGAGGCTCCGAAGCTGACCACGTCCTCGTTCTCGTGGACGGTATCAGGGTAGGGTCCGCGACGCTGGGCCTCACCGCGTTTCAGCTGATACCGATCTATCAGATTGAACGCATAGAAATCTTGCGGGGGCCGCAATCCAGCATCTACGGATCGGAAGCCATCGGTGGCGTCCTGCAAATCTTCACACGCAAAGGCAGCGGGCCAACCAACTTCGGCGTAACAACCGTTGGCGGTACTTACAATACCGTGCAGCTCGGAGCCAGCGTCAACGGTAAGCAAAACGGTACACACTACAGTGTCGCCGCATCTCACGACAGAACCGATGGATTCGATGCGCGAAAACCGGTACCCGGACCTTTTGGCTTCGATCAACCGGACGATGACGGCCATGACAACACGGCCGTCCAGATCCGCGCGGGCCATGAGACGCAGAGCGGCAGCGAATATGAAGCATTCATTCTGCGAGCCGACGGCCAGACGGATTTCGATGGTTCGTTCGAAGACAGAGAAGAATTCGTTCAACAAGTCATAGGGGCATCCGCAACATTCAATCCGACAAATAATTGGCAATCGATACTGCGCATCGGGGAAAGCCGGGATGATTCCGACAACTTTGCTCCGGACGGCTCTTTCTCCTCGACATTCAATACAAAACGCAAACAGGCCTTCTGGATCAACAACGTGGAGCTGGGATCCAATGGCGTTCTCACCCTGGGCGCGGACTACCTGAAAGATGCAGTAGACAGCGACTACCTGGAGGATGCAGTGGACAGCACCTCCGCGTTTAGCGAGAGCTCGCGCGACAATATTGGGGTTTACGGCCAGTACCTCGCGGACTACGGTGCCCAGCAGGTGACGCTGTCCGTGCGCAATGACGACAACCAGGCTTTTGGTAGCGAAACCACGGGAGGAATCGGCTGGGGCTATCGTTGGCCGAACGCGGTTCGCGTGTATCTTAGGACTGGCAACGCATTCAAGGCGCCCACATTCAACGAGCTGTACTTTCCCGGTTTCGGCAATCCCGACCTGGACCCGGAGACCGCGGTGTCTTACGAGGCCGGGCTTGAAGGTACCCCGCAGTGGGGCCGGTGGGCTCTTCGTTTGTTCCGCAACGATGTCGATAACCTGATCATCACCACGATGGACCCGGCGACGGGCCTGTTTGAGCCCAAAAATGTAGAAGCAGCGCGGATTGACGGCCTCGAAGCCGAAGTCACGGCCCTGCTGGGAGGCTGGCAAACCTCCGTGGCGCTTACATTGCTCGATCCCGTGAACAATACCACCGGCGCTCAGCTGCCCCGCCGGGCCAAGGAAAGTCTGAGCATCAACGCAACCAGGCGGTTCAACAGGTTCATACTTGGGGGCCGCATCCTTGCAAAAGGCGACCGTTTCGACGACGCAGTCAATGCCATTCCGGTTGATGGCTACGCGGTCGTCGATCTGCTTGCCGAGTACCTGATAAGCGAGAATTTCATTCTCAAGGCGAAAGTTGGCAACCTGCTCGACGAAGACTACGAGGAGGTCAGCAGTTTCAACACCGCCGGCCGCAACTTTCTGCTCACGCTCAGGTACAGCAGCCGCTGAGAATTGACGCGAGGCACGCCCGTCAATTCGTACCGGCGACCTCGCCGCCATGAATCGTCCCGGGGCGCGCCTCCTGCGAAGGAAACGGGCATCACGCCAATATGTCGGAGCGGCGCCCTCGCCGCGATGAAATCCGGGATTTCGCCGACTCGAACAATCAATCTCCGGCGTGCCGAGTCGACGTTGCGATCACCAAACAGCCGGCGTTTATAATCGACGTATGCCTCACGCTAATCAACACGTTGTCGTTGGCCTGTCAGGTGGAGTAGATTCCGCCGTTACCGCGGCGTTGCTCCTCGAGCACGGATATGACGTCACCGGTCTGTTCATGAAGAATTGGGAGGAGGACGATAACGAGGAGTACTGCTCCGCGACCGTCGACCTCGCCGACGCCCGGTCGGTGTGCGCCAGACTGGACATAGAACTGAGGACGATCAATTTTTCACATGAATACTGGGAGCGCGTCTTTACGGGGTTCCTTCGCCAGTATGAATCCGGATTTACCCCGAATCCGGACGTCTTGTGCAACAGGGAAATCAAGTTCAAGGAGTTCCTCGAATATGCCCGTTCCCTGGGTGCGTCGCAGATCGCAACCGGCCATTACGCAGGCATCGAACGGGGAACTGAGACCGTAAGGCTATTACGAGGCCGGGACTGGAACAAGGACCAGAGCTACTTTCTCTACGCGCTGAGTCAGGATGCGCTGCAAAGTTCGCTGTTCCCACTCTACGAATGGTCAAAGACCGAGGTGCGAAACAGGGCCAGGGCGCTGAACCTGCCCGTACATGAAAAAAAAGACAGCACCGGCATCTGTTTCATTGGTGAGCGAAGATTCAAGGACTTTCTCGGCAAGTACATCAAGTCTGCGCCCGGCCAGATTCTGGACCTGAGCGAACGGGTAATCGGGCAACACGACGGACTCAATTTCCACACCATCGGGCAGCGCCAGGGCCTTGGAATCGGCGGCGCCGGCGACCCCTGGTACGTGGTGCGCAAAGAGATGGAAACAAACAGGCTCTATGTAGCACAGGGTCATGACCACCGCGCCTTGTTCAGCACATGGCTGAGTGCGACGGAACTGAGCTGGATATCGGGTGAAGCTCCAGAATTACCTCGGGCGTGCACCGCCAAAATCAGGTACAGACAGACCGATCAGGCCTGTAGCCTAGAACCAGGTGGCAACGAAGTTATACACGTTCGATTCACCAGCCCGCAGCGTGCAGTCACTCCCGGTCAGGCCGTGGTGTTCTATGACGGAAACGTATGCCTGGGTGGAGGAACCATCCTGGATTGTGAGGCCCTGCAAAAAATGGGGTCAGAGTAAAAATTCTTGCGTCTGATTGCAATTTCCGGGGACTAAGCGGGTTTTTACTCTGACCCCTTTCTTTTCCTTTCCCGTGTGAAAATTTTCCGACTCAGGTTGCGAACGCTTGATCCAATCCAGCGGGCGACCCGTTCGATGCCCGAGCACTTCGAGTAAGTCGCTTCCTCATGCTCACTGAGCAGTTGCGGCGCGACGGACTTTTTGAGCTTCACCATTGCTTCCCTGTCAGCTCGCGCAAATTGTCTGAATACCCAGTTCCCGGCGATGTTCCAGGCCCTGCCCTGTGACACCGAGGCGACGAAATCCACGATGAAAGGCTCCCCTCCCGCGCCGACCAGGGTATTGTACGGGCTGCGCAGGTCACAATGAGCAATGCCCCGGGAATGCATGGCGGTCAGCAATCCAGCCATCCTATCGAAGAAAGCCTGCCAATCGGTATTCGCCGAGCTGTCCTCGAGTGACCTGGCCCGAAGATATTCAATAAGCAAAGACCTGGAATCCGGCCGTCCGAGTAGCACCGGAACACCGCGTATGCCACGCAGTCTTTCGAGCGCCCTCGCCTCCCGTCCCGCCAGCAAAGGTCCCAGCACCCGTGCGAACCACGGGTCGCACGCACCATGATCCTTGAGCACGGCAAGATCCTGGTTGACGCCGACCAGACAAACTGCCGGCCGAGACCCACCTCCCCGCCTGAACACTTCACGCACTGATTGGCGGAGCTCCTGCAGCGACAGTTCGGATACATTGTGTCGGGTCATCGGTATAAACAAGCCTTGTGGTAGTATCGAGAGTGACTCAGTTGAAAGCGCTCATGACAAATATATCCCCCGCTGGAAGTTTAAGCGAACTTACCGCCCTTTCACCCCTGGACGGGCGCTACGCCGACAAGACAGCCCCCTTAAGACCCATCTTCAGCGAATATGGTTTGATGCGACATCGCGTGAGGGTGGAGGTAGCCTGGCTCATCGCCCTGTCGAACAACGACGACGTTGCCGAAGTGCCTCGTTTTTCGGACGACCGCGTTGATATGTTGAACCGGATCTGGCAGCAGTTCGATGACGCTGACGCCGCGACCATAAAAGAAATCGAAAGAACCACCAATCATGACGTCAAGGCCGTCGAGTATTTTCTCAAACAGCGAACCCGTACCGACCCCCAAATACACGCCGTAAGTGAGTTTTTTCATTTTGCGTGCACCTCGGAAGACATAAACAACCTCGCTCATGGAATGATGCTCAGCCAGGCCCGGGATGAGGTGCTGGCGCCGCGATTAGCCTCGATTGCCGCATCGATCGATTCCCTCGCTTGCGAACACGCGGACACACCCATGCTGGCCCGCACCCACGGACAACCGGCGACGCCCACCACTATCGGCAAGGAGATGCGAAATGTGCACCATCGGATCATGCGTCAGTTATCACAGATCGAGGCCGTAGGTATACTGGGCAAGGTCAACGGTGCATCAGGAAACTTCAACGCCCACCTCGCCGCGTATCCTGAGGTCGACTGGGTGACGTTTGCCAGACGGTTCGTAACCGGGCTCGGCCTCGAGTGGAACCCTTACACCACCCAGATCGAACCCCACGACTATATCGCGGAGCTGTTTCACGCCATCATGCGCGTGAACACGATCCTGATCGATTTCAACCGCGATGCCTGGGGTTATATCTCTCTCGGTTACTTCAATCAGAGACCGGTAAAAAATGAAGTAGGTTCGTCCACGATGCCGCACAAGATCAATCCGATCGATTTCGAAAACTCGGAGGGCAACCTTGGATTAGCCAATGCTCTCCTGGACCATATGGCGGGCAAGCTTCCGGTAAGCCGCTGGCAGCGGGACCTCACCGATTCGACGGTGTTGCGCAATATGGGTGCGGCGTTTGGCTACTGCCTGATCGCCTACGCTTCGTTGCTGAAAGGACTCGGGAAGCTGGGTGTGAATGAGGCACGAACCTTGCATGAACTGGACGGCAACTGGGCGGTACTGGCCGAGGCCATCCAGACCGTAATGCGCCGGTACAGCGTACCCGAACCCTATGAAAAACTGAAAGCCCTGACCCGGGGACAGGGCAACATAGACGCCGACCGAATACAATCATTCATATCCGGGTTGGACATACCCGACGCAGCCAAATCGAGCCTTCTGGAGTTGTCACCGGATACGTACCTGGGCAATGCCGCTGTGCAGGCCCGCGGCGCGCCGCCCTCGGCGGATTAACCGCCAGGGAAGCCGCGGACAACAACCTCTGCTGCAACCATATCTATGAATACTGATCGGCCAGACGACGACAACGAGCAGGCACTAACCTCACCCGCACAGGTGGACGCTGCGGTAAGCGAGCTGTGTTCCCGGGCGAAGCACTACATCCACGTACGGTCGCCGCGACTTGAATTTTCGTTTTTCAGGTCAGCGGATCTATTGCAGTCGCTAACCCCCTTGATTACGGCTGATCAACGAAACCACATCCATGTTCTTATCGACGACGACATCCATTTTCTGAGTTCCAACGCCAGGTTGATCGAACTGGCCCGGAAGTTCACCTCATATGTGACGGTCCGCAAACTGCCGCCCGAGTACTCCGAATCGGGGGAGATCTTCATTGTTACCGGCCAGGACAGCTATCTATATATGAAGTCGGCAAGCTCATATCCTGCCAGTCTCGGCAGCAATTCGCCCCGCCGGGTACGGCAACTGGATAATCGTTTCGGACAGCTGTGGGAAAGAGGCGAACGAATAGCGACACTGTATACACTTGGTCTCTAACGCCTGCCTGCATATTGCACTCGATGGAGAAAATCAGGCTCTCGAAACTTATGGCTTCGCGCGGTATTTGCTCGAGGCGTGAGGCCGACGAATGGATAGCACGCAATCTGGTCAGGGTAGATGGAGAAATAGTATCCACCCTTGGCATACGCGTGAGCCCGGACTGCAACATCAGCATTGAAGAGAAAGCTCGACGCCAGCAACGGTCGTTGATTACAGTGCTCCTAAACAAACCCGTCGGTTACGTTTCGGGTCAACCCGAACACGGACACCTTGCAGCCGGCACCCTGATCGTCAAATCCAATCACTATCGAAACGACAAAATACGCTATCGCGGCCGAACAAACCATCAGCAGCGGATGGCCCCGGCGGGGCGCCTGGACATCGATTCGCAGGGCCTGCTCATTCTTACCCAGGACGGCCGAATTGCAAGGCGGCTAATTGGCCAGGATTGCGATATCGAAAAAGAATATCTCGTGCGGGTAGAGGGATCTATCAATCCCATGAAACTCCGGCTTCTCAGACACGGACTCGAACTGGACGGTCGAGCACTCAAAACAGCGAAAGTGGATGAGATCGAACCGAAGCTCCTCAAATTCGTTCTGATCGAGGGTCGTAAAAGACAAATCCGAAGAATGTGTGAACTGGTCGATCTCGAGGTCAGGAGTCTGAAGCGGGTTCGAATCGGGCGGGTCAAGCTGGCGGGCCTGCCCCGGGGTGAGTGGCGTTACCTCCGTGCGAACGAAACTTTCTAGGGTGAATACGTGTACCAATTGATCAGGCTACTCTTGTTCAGACTGGACGCCGAACAGAGCCATGATCTGGTCATTTCCACGCTGGCGGCACTGTCACGTTCCGGCCCGGCCCTGCGCTTGATCAATCGATTCGGGGCGGCCCGCGTTCCCTCGATTCCTTGTGTGCTTGCAGGCCTGACCCTGTCCAACCCATTGGGGCTGGCAGCAGGTCTCGACAAGGAAGCGACGGCGTTTCCGGCATTAGCCGCGATGGGATTCGGTTCTGTGGAACTCGGTACGGTTACACCTCGACCGCAACCCGGAAACCAAAAGAAAAGACTCTTCCGAATGGCCGATGATGGCGCGTTGATCAATCGGATGGGATTCAACAGCGGCGGACTTATCCCGTTCAGGAGAAACATCGAGCGGTTGAGAGAAAACACCCGCGCGGTGATTGGGATCAACATCGGCAAAAATGCCTCCACGCCAATCGCCCGGGCCGCGGACGACTATGCGGAATCCATGGACGATGTCTACGATATTGCCGATTACATTACCATCAACGTATCTTCACCGAACACAAAGTCCCTGCGCGAACTGCAGAACGCCGATCACCTGGATCAGCTGGTTGGTAAGCTGACGTCGCGCCGAAATCAACTCACCGCCTCGCTTGGAAAAACACTACCATTGTTCATCAAGATAGCGCCGGACCTTTCCGCTGAGGAAATTGGTCTGGTTGCGGACACGGTCAGGGCTCATGGGCTGGATGGCATCATAGCTACCAACACCACCACCCAGCGGCCTCGGGGAACACACTCGGCCTACGCCGAGAAAGGTGGCCTCAGCGGCAGACCGCTGAAGAGCTTGTCCACCGCCACGATTACAGCGCTGTACGAACACCTGCGGACAGACGTACCAATTATCGGTGTAGGCGGTATCGAATCGGCGCAGGACGTGGTTGAAAAGGTGAAAAGTGGTGCGCAAACCGTACAGATATACACCAGCCTCATATTCGAGGGTCCCTCGGTGATTCGGCATATACTGCTCGGGCTTGAACAGCGGATGAAATCAATGCAAATTAGCGAATGGTCATCGTTTTTGGCAACACTACGCGCCTGAGTATATGAAGAGCTTTTCGAGCTTGAGCCGGATAGAGCAGCACGCGTTTTCAGGTGCTCGCTTCACTTACCGGGAACCACCGCCGATTCCACAGTCGGATGTCGTGTGGATGACCGCCAGGGACGCCGAAGGAGACTGGATTGCCGGCATCTTCGCGCCGGGCGATCCGGGCCACGACATATGTGTTGTCCACTTCTATGGCAATGACGAGAACCTCCGCATTTCACAGTATGTGATCAACAACCTGAGGGCAATCGGTGTATCGGTGCTTATCTTCGACTACCGTGG